>RFPQ01000157.1 GCA_009926035.1 Betaproteobacteria bacterium | reverse complement strand
CCTTAGGATAAGTCACGACACCCCATGGGATTTCTTTATTAGGAATGTGTTTAGTCACTTCTAACTTTTCTGTATCAATGACAAGCACTTCGTCTGATTTTCCACAGGCTAGCAAAATATCCTTATCATCTGGTGAAAAAGTAAAGTGCCAACAACGTCGACCTGTTGGAATATCTTTAATTTTTTCAAAATTACTAGTGTCATACACTTCTAATGTTTTTGCTTTTGAAGTTGCTACAAATAATCGTTTGCCTTCTCGATCAAAACTGACACCATAAGGTGACTCACCTGTAGCAATCGTTTTAAGATGTTTAAATTGACTATCTAAGACAATAAAACTATTTCCCATCTCCAAAGTAGACACGTAAAACTTTCCATTGGGTGATACCTTAATACCTCGTGGACGATCACCATATTTTTCAGTTGAAATGGTTTTTAATAATTTACCATTACTAAAATTGTGAACAGTGATTGTGTTGTCTGCTTCATTAGTCACAATAATTTCTTTGCCACTTTTACTAAATTCAATGCCCTCTGTTTCAGGGCCGCCGATAATATCTCGAACCTTTTTACCCTTGGCTAAATCAACTACTGCTATACGAGCAGGGATTTTTGCTTCATCTTTATCGTCATCTTCTTGGCCTGCTGCAGGTGGCTTGCCTGAGGATGCTGGCTCTGTCGACACGAACACATATCCTTTATACACGCGCACAAATTCTGGATTTTTACCCACTGGAATATGTTTCACAAATTGATTTGTTTTTAAATCAATCACAGATAAATTTTCATTATCCTTATTTGCAGTAATTAAAAAACGTCCGTCTTCTGTCACACCAATACCGCGAGGATTCTTAGCTTGAATGTCGATCGAGCCTTCTGTTTCCATAGTGTTTAAATCAATAATGCTGACACCGCCCTCTTGATTTGATACATAAGCCTTACCTCGATCTTGAGCGTTTGCAAACAAAGATGAAATAAGTAATCCTAATACTACGACTGGCTTAATAAACTGCATTTTGTTCTCCTAAAATATTCCTACTTTATTATTAAGTATCTAAGAAAAATCTTCCAGGGGATTTCTCCCTTTAACCTCTCATGAAAATAAGGAAGCATTAACCTAAGAAAAGTTTATAGGCTGGATTATTTGTTTCATCCCAGAAGGGATAGCCTAATTGATTCAAAAAGACTTCAAAATTAATTTCATCTTCTGGCGGTACTTGTATACCAACTAAGACGCGACCAAAGTCAGCGCCATGATTACGATAATGAAATAGACTGATATTCCAATTGTGTCCCATCGTCTCTAAAAACTTCATAAGCGCGCCTGGCTTTTCTGGAAACTCAAATCTAAAAACCATTTCATTCTTAGCTTGCGGCGCATGTCCGCCTACCAAATGTCTTAAGTGAAGCTTTGCAACTTCATTGTCGGTAAGATCAATTGTAGGTAAACCTTCTTTATCCAGCATGGCTTTCAGTTGTGATGCTTCGTCTGCACTATTGGTAGCTAAGCCTACATAAATATGCGCTTCTTTAGGATCTGAAAAACGATAATTAAATTCAGTGATATTTCGGTGCCCTAATAACTTACAGAAATTTTTGAATGCGCCTGGTTTTTCAGGGATAGTCACGGCTAACACCGCTTCTCTTTTTTCACCAATCTCAGCACGCTCAGCTACAAAACGTAAACGATCAAAATTCATATTGGCACCTGATGCAATACCAATCAAAGTTTCGTCTTTTAAATTATACTTATTGATGTAAGCCTTCATACCCGCGACGGATAGCGCACCAGCGGGCTCTAGAATAGATCTTGTGTCTTCGAAAACATCTTTAATAGCAGCGCAAATTGCATCGTTATCAACCACAATCATTTCATCGACGTATGACTGGCAAAGAGGAAAGGTAACCTCACCCACTTCTTTGACAGCAGCACCATCTGCGAATAATCCGACTTGATCAAGCGTTACGCGCTTGCCTGCTTTTAAAGACAAAGTCATGGCTTCAGCATCTTTAGCCTCCACACCGATCACCTTGATTTCAGGTCTCATCGCTTTGATGTATGTTGCTAGGCCTGCGAGAAGACCGCCTCCACCCACACAGGTAAATACTGCATGAATAGGTTTTTTATATTCATCTAAAATTTCCTTAGCAATCGTACCTTGGCCTGCGATGACATCTGGATCATCATAGGGATGCACAAAAGTAAGGCCTTCTTTTTTCTCGATCTCAAGCGCATACTCATAAGCGTCAGTGTAAGAATCGCCCCAAAGTACCACTTCAGCCCCTCGATGTTTTACTGCATCCACCTTGATAAGTGGTGTTGTGGTTGGCATGACGATGACCGCACGACACCCTAATTTTTGTGCACTTAATGCAACGCCTTGTGCATGGTTGCCAGCAGAAGCTGCAATGACGCCCTTATCAAGCTGCACTTTAGATAGGCCCGCCATTTTGTTATAGGCACCGCGTAATTTAAATGAAAAGACGGGTTGTAAGTCTTCACGTTTTAAGAAAATCTGATTATGAAAACGACTGGAAAGATGCGACTGAAATTCAAGCGGCGTCTTCTTTGCCACGTCATATACACGCGCTTCATTAATACGTTTTACGTAGTCGTTCTTCATATGCTAATTTTCAA
>RFPQ01000156.1 GCA_009926035.1 Betaproteobacteria bacterium | reverse complement strand
GAAATGGATCATGTCGATCTTATGAATGAAAAGGGTCAAAAATATCAATTTAAATTGATCATAGGGGCTGATGGATCTAATTCGTGGGTTCGAAGCCAGTCAGCTATTGAATTTAAAAACAAAACATTTAATCAAACGGCTCTAGTATTTAATATTAAAAGCGCTAAGGCTCATCAAGGATGCGCTTATCAAAAATTCATGCAAGATGGTATTTTGGCTCTTTTACCCATTCAAACACATGAATATTCAGTTGTTTTTTCTTTAAATGACAATATGTTAGATGAATATAAAAAATTAGATGATGCAACGTTCCTCATGAAGTTAAAAAAAGACTTAGGCGAAATGTTTGGCGATATTGATCTTTTGTCTAAGCGACAATATTTTCCTTTGACTATGAAAATTAATGAATCATTAATTTCAGATCGAGTTATTTTAATAGGAGATGCTGCACATCAAGTTCACCCTCTCGCAGGCCAAGGTTTAAATTTAGGCTTAAGAGATGTGATAGAGCTTGACGAATTGTTAAGCTCACATCAAAAATATCATCATGATCTTGGTTTAAAGCAATTTCTTAAAAAATACAATCGAAACAGAAAGACCGATATATTATCTTTAAGTTATTTAACGAATCAGTTAAGTCATATTTTTTCTTCTCAAAGTCGTATTGTTGATTTAGTGCTTAATCTTGGGCTTAACAAAATAAATCAAAACCATTTAATTAAAAAAATTCTTATAGAGAAAGCAGCTCACTAAATGACGATTACAAAAAAAATTGCCTTATTCATTTTATTTTTCCCTTCATTTTTTTTAATGGCTGATGAAGCTAGCTTAAAAAAAATGATTGAATATAAAGTAGAAAGTATTAAAAAAACTTCCTATAGTGGGCTCTATGAAGTTTTTATGGGTGGTCAAATTATTTATACAGACGAGAAGTTTTCTTTTCTTATTGCAGAAGGCCATATCGTTGACCCTAAAACAAAAAAAGATTTAACTAGTGAGCGTCTTGAAGATCTAACTAAAGTTGATTTTCCGTCCTTGCCTTTTAATTCCGCCATTAAAACAGTTAAAGGTGATGGTTCGAGAAAGTTAGTTGTTTTTGCAGACGTAGATTGCCCTTTTTGTAAACGTCTTGAACAAAATGAATTTACACATCTTAATAATGTGACAATTTATACATTTTTATTCCCTATCGAAAAGCTTCATCCAGATGCAAAAAATAAATCACAGTTGATTTGGTGTGCCAAGGATCGCTCAAAAGCTTGGGCAGATTGGTCTCTTAATGACGTACTTCCTTCAGGAAAGGCCTTATGTGAGGCACCTACAGAACAAATACTAGAATTAGGATCAAAATTAGGCATTACATCGACGCCCACCTTGATTTTTTCGAATGGCAAGCGAATGTTAGGGGCTCAACCTTACAAAGAAATTGAAAAAGCGCTTAATAACATTAAGTCTTAAGCTTTTTTTAAAGTAACAAATATCTTGACATTTAGGGCTAAACCACGTAAAAAAGCTCCCAGGTGTTTGGTTTCGAGTTTTATTTAGCTAGCTTTAATTTATATTTAAGTAGTGCTTTAGTTCTTGATTCAAACTTTTGGGGGGCCTCCCTTGTTTAAAGTTAAGGATTTATGAAATGGCAACAGGTACAGTTAAGTGGTTTAATGATTCAAAAGGTTTTGGTTTTATTACTCCTGATGATGGTGGCGATGATTTATTTGCTCACTTTTCAGCAATCGTAGATACAGGATATAAAAGTCTTAAAGAAGGTCAAAGAGTAACTTTTGACGTTACAGACGGACCAAAAGGCAAGCAAGCTTCAAATATAAATAAAGCCTAGTTTCAGATTAAATAAATAAGCCCGCATATGCGGGCTTTTTTTTACATGTAACTTATGATGGCATCAGCAAAATCATCTGTGGATAATGGTGAGACATTATTTAATTGTGATGAGAAGTCTTGAGTGACTTTTTGAGCCGCCAATGTTTTTCTGAATGCCAACAAGAGAATATCGGCAGCTTCAATCCAGCCGATATGCCTTAACATCATTTCAGCTGATAGAATTAAAGAGCTGGGATTGGCAATTTTTTTGCCGGCAATACTTGGTGCGGTTCCATGAGTGGCTTCAAAAATAACCGTTGAGTCTGATAAATTAGCACCGGGAGCAATACCAATACCACCTACTTGAGCAGCTAACGCATCTGAAATATAGTCTCCGTTAAGGTTTAGAGTTGCTACAACATCATATTCGTTTGGGTGAAGTAATATTTCTTGAAGAAAAGCGTCAGCAATACAATCTTTGATGATAAGACCATTGGAACACATGAAGTCGGATTTGCCTTCAATAGGTTTAGCGCCGAATTCATTTTGAGCTAATTGATAACCCCATTCTTTAAATCCACCTTCAGTAAATTTCATAATATTGCCTTTGTGGACAAGCGTGACCGACTTTTTTTTATGTTCTATGGCATATTCAATCGCTTTTCTTATAAGCCTTTGGCTACCTTCCTTAGAAACAGGTTTAATACCTATAGCGGTTGATTCTGGAAAGCGAATTTTATTTTTAATGCCTAATTCTGAGATCATTTTTATAATTTTTTTTGATTCTTCCGAGAATGCTTGCCATTCAATCCCCGCATAAATATCTTCAGTATTTTCTCTAAA
>RFPQ01000155.1 GCA_009926035.1 Betaproteobacteria bacterium | reverse complement strand
TACAAAACAATCTATTGCTTGCAAATAGGGCACGATATTTCGAGTATCGCCTACAAATCTTATATTGTCCGGATAAGATGAATTTTTAGCTAATTTTTTATAATTTTGCATTTGTGGACCATCGCCTATTATGATTAAAGTACACGATGGATTATTTAAAAGATTAAAGGCTTGAATTAAATCGCTATGTCCTTTCCACGATCTTAAGGTAGCTGCAATACCGAAGATAAAATGTTTCTGTGGAAGCTTTAGTAATTTTCTTTGTTGTATTTTATTGCCAGGAACAAAAATATCAGTGTCAATTCCAGTGGGGACAGAAGTAATAGGGGTGCGAACAAATTTATCATGAGTTAAATCATTTTTTATGGATTCACTTGTTGTCATGATTGATTCACAACCATGGTTATATAGCCATTTAGAAGGTATGTTTCTATGAACCTGAGTGCTTATATGTCTCGTTCTTACAATCGCTGGCTTTATATTTAAAGTTAATCGAGCTATAGCCGAAAGCCAATGATCTGTACTTGAATGGCAAGATATAACATCCGGATTTACTTTTTTAATAAGCCTCCTTAATGAGAGCAAATCAGCAAATCTCTTTTTTTGAAGTTTAATGCCCTCGCACTTTACCTCATAAAGGTGAGCTCTTTTTGCGATTAAACTATTTTTATCTGCTGCAACAATAACCTCATGTCCATATTTAGAAAATATTTTTGCCTCTGTGAGCACTCGAATCTCTTGACCACCCCAGCCCAATGAGGACTCTGTATGTAAAACTTTAATTTTCTTTTTATTTGCTAATTCATTGTACAAGTTAAGCCATTCCTTACTTTTAATTTTTATATCAAAAGCTTTAGCAAGTTTTAAGGCATTTTTTGAAAATATCTTTCTCTTATCCCAGGCACTCACTAAAGAATCAGCAATACTATGTTTATCACGCTTACAAATGACCCCAGCGTTATTCTTCTTTACATGAGGGGCTAACCCAACATCCTTTGTTAATACAACGGGCAGTCCGCAACACAATGCTTCAATTGCTGCATTAGGGAGGCTGTCGTACAGGGAGGGAAGACAGAATATATCAGACGCATCCAAATATTTTTGGATATTATCTTGGGGGCCCGTGATAAGTATGTTGTACCCGTGAGCAAGATTTTTTAGCTCTTGTATTTTTTTATCTTGTCCAACAATGATAGCTTGAAAATTTGGAAGTAATTTGATGGCTTCAACAAGCTCAAAGGCACCTTTTCGCTGAAATCCTGATCCCACAAAAAGAATAACAGGACAATTTGGATCAAGAGCTAAATTTTTCTTTGAATCTTTTTTTTTGGAAATCGAAATAGGGTTAAATGCTTTTATATCAATACCATTTTCAATAACTTTTATGCGTGACTTTGGTACTTTGTAATACTCATATAATTCATTTTTAACGAGATCGCTATTTGCAACATAGAATAGATTGTTGTCTTTAGACATTTTTTTTTCAATACGAATGATTTCTTTGTGATATGGATCAATGTTTATCCATATTTTTTTATACCAAGGACTAATTTTTTTTATTCTATTAACCCAAGCTGCATGAACACCATCACCTAGTCTGTAAATGTCAACTCCCGTTAACCTCTCGTGCGATTGAATAAGATCGAAATGATTGTTGGCAATAATTTTTTTAACAGATTTTTGGAAGCTCAAAAATCTAGCAATCCTAGAAAATCCATGAGATTTTGCTTCTAACCATGAGATACCTTTTGAAGAATCCACATCGCGTTTCCACCGTTCTGAAATAATAGAAAATTTAATACCGAGCGAGCTTAAGCCTAGTGACGTTCTTAGAATAAAATTTTCTGCACCACCAAACGGCGTGAACTTTCTTCTAATAATTGCTATTTTCATTATATCGATATTGTATGTAGAATTTGAATTATACGTGATTGAGGTCTTATGCTATGGCTGTATTCAATTTTTCAATTAAATCATTTATTTTCTTTTTGCTCATTTTTAAATTATTTTTATAGCTAATTAAAAATGTATCTTCAGCGCGAGATCCAAGCGTATTAATTTTCGCATGATTAATAGATATTTCTTCTTTTGATAGTTGATCTGATATTAGACTTAAAAGACCATGTCTATCATCTGTTATAACGTCTAATTGATATACAGGCGATTGTTCAATTTGTTGTATAGAGATTTTTGTGTCAAAAGAATGATGTGTCGCTTGTCGACTTCGTTCAGATAGCTTTACAGGCTTATTTTCTTTGTTATTTTCAAATCGACTAGTCAATTCTTTTTCAATGTAATTAAAAAGACCTTCGTAACTTACAGATTTTGGATTAGCATCAAGCAAATCAAAAAGATTCAAAGCGAAATTATGTTGGGTTGTGAATATTTTTGCTGCAGCAATGTTGTATCCAATTTCATCAAAAAAATGGCATGTTTTATTAAAGATATGCGCAGAATTTTTTTGATATACAAGCACTTCTATTCCCTCGCCATTGGGGCGGTGTCTAACTCTAATAATTGGTTTTATAGGTGCTGTATGTGAAAATAATAATCTTGTTTGCCATGCAATTTCTTCTTCTGTATACCTATAAAAATAGTTTTTGCCAAAATTTTCCCAGAGCGTTTTATAGTGATTATTTTTTATATTATATTTGTCAAGAATA
>RFPQ01000154.1 GCA_009926035.1 Betaproteobacteria bacterium | reverse complement strand
CAACATGGCCCAGTTGAGCTCACTTGCCTTCAATGGCGCTCTTCTTTCAGCATAAACGACTGGGGTATTCTTCATCGCGTTCTCCTTGATCTTCTTCTCGAATTGCTCGTTTTCAAAATCTTCAATTGTCTTCGCTGCCATTGTAGCATATGAAAAGCCACCCGCATGAACTGGAGCGACTTTGGGTAAAGCACCTAAAACAGGAAATTCCTCTTTAGCGACTTGAGGTTGACTTACACTTACCTTGCTTTCGTTGATCTCATCGATTTCGACTTCAATATCATCCAAAATGTCGAATCCGAACTTGGTTTTCGGTTTGTTTTCACCCTTTGAATTGAGTGCCTTATTTTCAGTTGATTTGAATTGCTGCACTCTCTTTGCCTTCTCCTCAGCTTTATTTTTCGCCTGAAGCGTGGGACAATGGGAAACTGTGTGTCCTGGCTTGAAGCAATAGCGGCACTGAAGACTCAACAATGTGGGGCATACAACCTTTCCTTCACGGTCCTTAACAAAATGACTTGAATATTCACTCTCTGGTTTGCCAGCATCTTTACAGACCTTGCAACCAACAACGACACGGAAATTAGTACTCTTAACGTTTGCGGACATGTTTAGACTTTGATACTTTTACAGGCTTACCTTTATTCAATAACTTAAAAGCATTTCAATTTTTTTTTAAAATGAGTGTTTATCTCATAAGCTAAAAATTTATAAGTAATTGATATATAAATTTTTAGTGAAAATAGAAATGAGTGATATTTATAAAAAATTGAATTATTTTTTTACCATTTTTTTGAGTGCAAGATAAGTTATCAATATAAGCCTAAGCAACAAAAAGATGAGTCATAACCCTATAGAAATTGAAAACAAAATTGAATTATTCAAGGAATATCTTGACCGCACTAATATGGAGCATAAGCAATATCAAATGGACGGTATCCGCTGGTGTCTTACCAATGAACTTAGGCCTGACCCGCCTGCCAATATCAGAGGTGGATTCATCGCTGATGAGATGGGCTTAGGCAAAACCATTCTTATGATTGGGCTTTGTATTACGAATTTCTCACCCAAGTGTCCTACACTAATCGTCGTGCCTCCAGTGCTTCTGGACCAGTGGTTTGTTAAAATCTATCAGACTACCGGTCACAAGGCGCTCATTTACCATGGCGATGAGAAAAAGACGACCGACATCGAAAAGCTCAAAAAATCACTCATTGTGATAACGACTTATCATGCGATTTCCCTGTCTAAACAAAACCTTAAGGATGGCAAGCTTGGTATTATGCATGAGGTGAATTGGTTCCGAGTCATATTTGATGAGGCACACCATTTGCGTAATAAAAGCACAATCAAGTTCAATGGAGCCAAATTCCTCCAGTCTAAAATTCGCTGGTTGGTTTCTGGCACACCAGTACAAAACAAAAAACAGGATTTTTATACGCTGTGTTCGGCGCTTAAAATGCCTGCAAGTTTCTACACTGATCCTGAAAATTTGATTACAATTGCTAAATGCTTTATTTTGAAGCGGACCAAAGAACAAGTCGGTATTGAATTGCCTGAAATCGATTTTAATGATAAGAGTGTCAATTGGCAAAATAGTAAAGAACAGGAATTGTCACAAGAAATTCATGCTGCTCTAAAATTCAGTAAAACAATGACAAAAAATAACTTCATTGCAAATGCGTTCAATGGTTCATCACTCACATTGCTACTCAGAGCAAAGCAATCTTGTGTGCTTCCAAAATTGATGCTCGAAAAACTACAGCAATTATTCGATAAAGGTCTCATTAGCAGTTTCGACTATTATCGAGAGGCATTCGAGTATTCAAGTAAGCTTGATTCTGTTATCGATTGTATTGTTTCAAATAAAGCAAATGGCAATGGAAAATTGGTGTTTTGCCATTATAGAGATGAAATTGATACAATTGCGACAAGATTGAGAGAAAAAGGAATGACTGTTGCGACTTTTGATGGACGCACGAGTAACGGAAAGCGATTTGATATTTTAAATGATTCTAATGAAGTTCTTATTTTACAGATTCAAACAGGTTGCGA
Organism: Betaproteobacteria bacterium; assembly: GCA_009926035.1. Lineage (GTDB taxonomy): Bacteria > Pseudomonadota > Gammaproteobacteria > Burkholderiales > Methylophilaceae > Methylopumilus. The sequence goes on along the minus strand of RFPQ01000154.1, from coordinate 615 downwards.
AGGTCTCAATTTACAGGACAATTATTCTGAAATCTATTTTGTGAGTCCACACTGGAATCCAGCGGTTGAAGATCAAGCCATAGCAAGATGCCATCGCATCGGACAGAAGAATAAAGTCAGCGTATACAGATTCCAAATGAGTAGCTTTGTGAACCCAGAATCTGATGTTCCAGGAATAACAATTGATAAGTATGTATCACAAGTCCAAGAAGTAAAGAGAGTAATTGCTGATGATATTATGCAACCAACGAATGAATAATTTGTTATTGTTTTGATTTTGTAATTTAAATTTAATTTGTTATGTTTTTTCTCTCAATATTTGTAAAAAAAAGAAATATTGCCTCAAATGTGGCTCATTCTTTGAAATAATTTAATTAAACAAATTATAGATATATAAATTATTTATTTTCTTTTATTTGTTGATGTTGTTCTCATATCTCTTGTTCCATCCTTTTTAACAAATTGAGGTGCTGTATATCTCTTGTCCTTAGTTCCATCAGCCTTGACAGGAACTTTCAAGTCAGTAGTTCTTCTTGTACTTGCTCCTGATTTTGGCATTTTATATTACTTTTTTATGCTTTTTATATCTAAATATGATTTAAATTCAATTTTTTT
>RFPQ01000153.1 GCA_009926035.1 Betaproteobacteria bacterium | reverse complement strand
GAAGAGCACAAAATTATATTGGTAAGCTCAAAGAAGAAATTGAGCGAGAAGAAAAGTTTAAAGAGCTTCAAAAAATTCAGCGTGAAATTAAAAAAAAGTCAATTAAATCTCGGTGACTCACTTTAAACCTTTTATTCAGCAACTGATTGAATTAAGAAACACTCTTTTTAGAAGTGCGATCAGTTTTATTGTCATTTTTATATGTTTAAGTTTCTATGCAAATGACATCTATAGTTTTTTTTCAGCACCACTCATTGCTAAATTAACAGATGGTAATAAATTTGTGAGCACTGCACTCACTTCAACCTTTTTAGTACCAATCAAAATTACAGCTTTTATTTCTTTTTTACTCTCACTCCCTTTTATTTTTTATCAATTTTGGCGTTTTATTTCTCCTGGACTATATAAAAAAGAAAAAAAATTAATTTTATTGTCCTTCGTAAGTGGCTTCATATTGTTCTTTGTAGGAATGGCTTTTGCTTATTACCTAATTTTTCCAATTGTATTTAATTTTTTCATACTGATGACACCTTCAAACGTAAGTTTGATGATCGATATTTCTAATTATCTAGATCTTATTTTATCTTTGCTTATTTCGTTTGGATTGGCATTCGAAGTGCCTGTAATTATTCTTATATTAGTGACTCTGGGATGGGTGAAAGTAAAAACTTTAGAAGAGGCAAGGCCTTATATGGTAGTTATTGCATTTGTTATCGGTGCTATTTTAACTCCGCCTGACGTGATCTCACAATTTTGCTTAGCCATTCCATTATGGTTTTTATATGAATTAGGCCTATTTGTATCCAAAGGAATTAACTTAAAGGCTTGATAAGACTTAATTTAGTCCTGCTCCTATTTAGATTTTGAATGAAATTTTGTATAATGAAGCAAATTTCGCAGAGTTAATTTCTCTCATTCATATTAATTTCATAAAAGCATACTTCAACAAGATCATGGCAAATCATCAAGACGATAAAATAGATAAAAATAAAAGAAGTTTTTTAATTGCAGCTACTACTGTGACTGGTGCGATTGGTGCCGGAGCGATTACTGTTCCTTTTTTATCAAGTATGACCCCAAGTGAACGCGCTAAAGCAGCTGGAGCCCCTGTTGAAGTTGATGTAAGTAAAATTGAAGCAGGAGCTATGATTACGACTGAATGGAGAGGCCAACCAGTATGGATTATTAATCGCTCCAAGGAAATGTTAGATGGTTTGAAAAAAAACGACTCTAATCTTTCGGATCCTAATCTAGATGTAATTTCTCAACAGCCAAGTTATTGTAAGAATGCGACAAGATCTCTAAAGCCTAATTTACTTGTTTTAGTCGGTATCTGTACTCATTTAGGTTGTTCACCTACTGCTAAATTACAAACTCAAGGTGATATGGGTGAAAATTGGAATGGAGGATTTTTCTGTCCATGCCATGGTTCTAAATTTGATTTGGCTGGTCGAGTTTACAAAGGATCTCCAGCACCAATTAATCTCGTAGTCCCTCCACATAAATATATTAATGAAAACACTCTCTTGATTGGTGAAGACAATAAAGGATAAGGCTGACTGAAAAGTATGAAAACAGAAATCAAAACAAAAAAATCTAAAAGCGGATTAATGGCATGGGTGGATGAAAGATTCCCTTTGTCATCACTTATTACAAATCATCTAACAGAATATTACGCACCTAAAAACTTTAATTTCTGGTATTTCTTTGGAGCGCTTGCTCTATTAACACTTGTTCTGCAATTAATTACAGGCCTTTTGTTGACCATGCATTATAAGCCAGATGCAGAATTAGCATTTGGATCCGTTGAGTACATTATGCGAGATGTTTCTTTTGGATGGTTAATAAGATATATGCACTCTACGGGGGCATCATTATTCTTTGTCGTAATTTATCTCCATATGTTTAAAGCTTTAATTTATGGATCGTATAAAAATCCAAGAGAGCTCTTATGGCTTTTTGGTGTGGCTATTTTTCTATGTTTGATGGGCGAAGCTTTTTTTGGATATCTTTTGCCTTGGGGCCAAATGTCTTATTGGGGGGCGCAAGTTATTGTGAACCTGTTTTCAACTGTACCATTTATAGGCCCAGATTTATCAGAGTGGCTGAGGGGTGATTATTTAGTTTCAGATGCAACACTAAATCGCTTCTTTGCATTTCATGTGATTGCGCTTCCTATAGCGCTTTTAGGCCTTGTATTCGTTCACCTAGTTGCTCTGCATGAAGTTGGCTCTAATAATCCGGATGGCATTGAAATTAAAAAGAATCTTGATAAAAAAACAAACATTCCTCTAGATGGTATTCCTTTTCATCCTTATTACACCGTGAAAGATTTAATTGGTGTTTCAGTATTTCTGATTGTATTTGCTCTGATTGTTTTTTACTTGCCAGAAATGGGAGGCTACTTTTTAGAGGCTAATAATTTTATTCCTGCTGACCCATTAAAAACACCTGCGCATATTGCGCCTGTTTGGTATTTCACACCTTATTATTCAATTCTTCGTGCCGTGCCACCTATATTCAATTCTCAATTTCCAGGCGTTGCCGCAATGGGGCTTTCGGTAATTGCATTTGCATTCTTGCCTTGGCTAGATAAAAGTAAAGTTAAATCAATTCGTTACAAAGGTAATTTGTTTAAACAATGGATTGCATTATTTGTTCTGAGCTTTTTTGTTTTGGGATATTTAG
>RFPQ01000152.1 GCA_009926035.1 Betaproteobacteria bacterium | reverse complement strand
CAGTCACCTTCCTACCAAACAAAGCCAATAAATTCATCATGATGCTAAAGCCATTGAAATCTCTTACGAAATTACGGAAACTGACCTTGCATTCCGAAGTGAGCATAAAAAAAGCCCCGAATCTTCATTCGGGGCTCGATTTTCCGATGAAATCTATGGATTAGCCATTTATAACGGGTGAATCGCAAGGATTTGTGCCTGTTGCTTTCCATTGATTCCAGACATATGGACTTGTTGCTCTTATATCTGCAACTGTGAGAAGGTATAGCGAAATCAGATTTTCTTTATTTGTCACTTTTTTTGCAAAATCTTCAATTACTTTGGGATCTGATAAATCTAATTTCTGTGCTGTATGAGACATAATAAGATGAGATTTGACTAACCATTTTATAATTGCATGATCTTCAGTAGGTAAATGATTGAGCTTTGAGAACTCATCAACATCTTTTGCACCTAATTCTGAATGGTCGCCACCTCGTCCTTTTGCAATATCATGGAAGAGAGCAGCGAGGTATAAAATATATTTTTTTTTGTAATTTTTGAATAAATCATAACAATCAGGAAACTCGTGTTTTAATTCATCCTTGGCAAATCTTCTTAAGTTTCGAATCACATTTAGAATATGTTCATCAACGGTGTAAATATGGAATAAATCATGTTGCATCTGACTAACTATTTTTCCAAATGCAGGAATGTATGCACCGATTAGGTTGCATTTATTCATAATTCTTAGTGTTCGATTTACCTTATCATCTGATTTGAGAATAGATAAGAATTTCTCTTGTTGTTTTTTATTTTTTCGAAATGAAGTATTGATTTCTTTTGATGAGTTTTGCAGTAACATCATCAATTTTGGACCCAGTGATTTTAGTGTTGTATATTTTTGAAATGTAATAAATATGTCGAAAACATGAGGCGTAATAGATTTTTCTTTGAAATTTGGCATAATTTCTAGATATTCATCTTGCACAACTAGAAATTTGTTGTTTTCAACTTTTTCTATTTTACTAATTTTTTTGGGGTTAAGCTTTTTAAGTAATACTTCATTAATATATGTAATGAAATTGATCGCTTTATAAACATCCCTCATAAGCAATTCACTTCTTTTTTTATGAGTACTATTTTTATAGTTAAGTAATAAAGCTAGTTGATTTTGATAATCGAAAAGTAATCTATCCTCATTTTGCTTTGCTGTGATATGAAGAAGAATTCTTAAGTCTTTAATAAAAAGATCAGTATTAATAAGTTTTTGATAATTTTGTTTATCAAGATATTTTTTTTGGTTTAATTTTTCTAAATGAAATCTTGCGATATGACTTTTGCCTATCCATTGAATCATTTGGAGATCTCTTAATCCACCAGGGCTTTCTTTTATATTTGGTTCTAATTGATATGCAGATTGATTGTATTTTTGATGTCTAAGGTCTTGCTCTTTAATTTTGCCCTCATAAAAGCGCGTGGGAATCAATGTCATACTGATAACCTTTCTTAGCTCCTTATAAAGCGCTTTATCTCCATCAATATACCTACTTTCTAAAAGGTTTGTTTGTACCGTAATATCTTTATTAATTTCTTTTTTGGTTTCATTAATATTTCTGACGCTATGACCAATTCTTAAACCTAGATCCCATACTAAGGAAATAAATTGTTCAATTTTTTGACTTAAAGATTTATTAAAATTTTTTGGAATTAGTATTAACAGGTCAATGTCAGAATAGGGAAATAATTCCTGACGACCATAACCTCCGCAGGCGATAAGACAAGCAGTATTTTTGAATTCAAGGTCTCCCCATAGTTTTATTAATGCCTTATCAATGAGGAATGAGTGATTATTAAGATACGATTGGCTATCTCTTTTTTTTAAGAATACTTTAATGAGATTTAACTCATTTAAAGCGATTTCTTTTTTTAAATTGAGTATTTCTTTATGAATCAAGATTTAATTAACAAATGCAGGGGGTGAGGGTGTTTTCTCGGAAACTGTAAGCACTTCATAACCATTTTGAGTTACTAAGATTGTGTGTTCCCATTGCGCTGAAAGGCTTCGATCTTTGGTAACTATAGTCCAACCATCAGGCATTTGTTTAATGTCTCTTTTACCTGCATTGATCATTGGTTCAATTGTAAAAATCATACCCGCTTCCAAAGTAAGTCCTGTGCCTGGTTTTCCATAATGAAGTACTTGAGGTTCCTCATGAAATCGCTTGCCAATTCCATGACCACAAAATTCTCGCACCACACTAAACCCATTTTTTTCAGCAAAGTCTTGAATGATAAATCCGATATCGCCCAATTTCGCTCCTGGCTTAACTACCTGAATGCCAAGCCACATAGCTTCGTAAGTCAGTTTGCATAAACGTTTTGCTTGGATAGAAGTCTCACCCAAAAGAAACATCCGGCTTGTATCGCCATGGAAGCCATCCTTAATCACGGTAACATCAATATTCACAATATCACCTTCTTTAAGCGCTTTTGGCCCTGGGACACCGTGACAGATTTGATGGTTAATTGAAGTGCAAATTGATTTTGGATATGGTGTATGTCCGTCCGGAGCATAATTGAGCGGGGCGGGGATAGTATTTTGAACATTCACCATATAATCGTGACAAAGTTTGTCAATTTCGTCAGTGGTAATGCCAGGTTTTACAAAAGGAGTAATAAAATCAAGGACTTCTGATGCTAATTTACCAGCAACACGCATTTTTTCTATTTCTTGGG
>RFPQ01000151.1 GCA_009926035.1 Betaproteobacteria bacterium | reverse complement strand
TCCACAATTGATTTTTGATAAAAATTGCCATCTTTAGATTTCGCAGCAAATTCCATTTGCTCTATTGCTCTGGGCAAATTAAATTTACGATAATAAGCTTCGGATTGGGCTTGGTATTGGAGTAATTCTTTGCCTTGTTTTGAATAAGCCTTAGAGAGTAATTCAAAGAAATAACTATCATCTGGATAAATATTCAACTTGTCATTAATCAACCTTATAGTTTTTTCTGGCTCATTTGTCATTAAATAAAGTTCTGCTAATCCGTAAATTAGGGCTCGATAATTAGGGTATATATTTAGAGCCTTTAAATATAGGCTTAATGCTTGGGTTGATTGATTTGTTGCGACCTCTAATTTACATGCGAGTGTTTCAATAAGTGCATCCTTTTTAGCATTTGTTTTTAACCACTCAACCTCTTGTCTGGCTCTAACAAAATCATTCTTTCTCATATAAGCTATTGCTAGGCCATATCGTTCGGCAGCTTCATTCATATAGCGTTTATCTCTAATATTTCCCTCAAATTCATCTACCGCAGATTGTGGAGTGCCATTTGTAGCTCTCAATTTTGATTTGATATATACAAAATCTGGGTTATCCGGTATCTGCCTATAACGAGTATCTTTAACCCTATTCGAAATATCACTGATACGTTCAGTTGTAATAGGGTGTGTTCTTAAGAAGCTGGGGGCAGCTCCCTCTGAAAAACGAGATCCTTTTTGAAGAGTGCTGAAGAACGAAACCATTGCTCGACCATCAAAACCCGCATCAGTTAAAATTTGAAACCCCACACGATCTGCTTCTTTTTCATGATCTCTAGTGTAGTCCAATTGTTTTTGAACGCCCATGGCTGACGCTGCAGTCATAGTTCCAGCTGATAATTGTGGGTTAGCTCTTGCCACGAGAAGTGCTAAAGCAATACCTAATACAGTTTTAATTGAGTCAGTCTTCTGCTGAGCAATCATTCTTGGCAAATGCCTTTGCGTTACGTGAGCAATTTCATGACCCAATACGCTTGCAACCTCTGATTCACTATTGGAAGCTAAGATTAAACCTGTATGAACTCCAATTACACCGCCAAGCATCGCGAAAGCATTAATGGAAGATTCATTAACTACAAAAAAATTAAACTGTTGTGTTTTGTTAGGGCTATAAGCGACTAATCTATTGCCCAAATTTTTTAGGTAATCAATTACTTCAATGTCTTGAACAATTTCTGGGCTAACTGCGACTTCCTTTAAAATTGCTCTGGCAATAGCCTGTTCTTCTTTGGCAGATATAATAAGCTGAGATGAATCGCCCAGATCAGGTAATTCATTGGCAAAAACAGATAGGCAACAAAAAAAACTCGCCAATAATATAATTTTAAATTTCATCATTGGTATGATACCTAGATTAATAATCACTTACATCTAAGTTTACGAAGATAACCTAATTAAATTTATGAAAAAACTTACTCACATTAATCAAAAAGGTGATGCGCAACTTGTTGATATTACAGATAAGGCTATGACGCATAGAAAAGCAATTGCGGAAGGATCGATCCAATTAAACAAAGAAACTTTAGAATTAATTCAAGATAATTTAATTAAGAAAGGTGATGTTCTAAATACCGCAAGAATTGCAGGCATTCAAGCGGCAAAAAAAACTTGGGAGCTCATCCCACTCTGTCACACAATTAATTTATCTAAAATCGATATTAACTTTAGTATTGATAAAAAAAATAATGTTATTACATGTCAATCATCATGTGAATGTTTCGCACAAACAGGTCTTGAGATGGAAGCTCTCTCAGCCGTAAGCATCGCCCTCCTCACCATTTACGACATGGTGAAAGCAGTAGACCGTACGATGGTAATCTCAAATATCCACTTAGTGGAAAAGTCTGGAGGACGCTCTGGGCTTTATAAGCGAAACGATGGGCTACATAAAACAAAATCTAAAAAAATAAAATAAAAGAACGCTTGTCCCATAGTTGTCTCTCAAGAAGAAATTATATTAATTATCTTCGGAATAAGGAAAGCGAACATGACCATATCGCACTATTAAGATAGCTATAGCAATGAGTAATATTGAGCCTGAGAGAGCAAACATCTTAAATGCATCAATCTGTGCAATATCTAAAACAAGAAAACGAGCGAGTGCAATTATTCCAATATACAAAGGATAGCGTACAGGTAGATTTCCTGATCCTAAATAATGATTTAACATTGACATCACTTCTAGGTATAAGAAAAGCATTAATAAATCACTAATTGCAATTGTACCTGCTTCCCAAACATGTTGGATCTCTTGAAAAACTGCAAAAATAGTTGCCGCAGCGATCACAATTAAAACGGCTTGCCCTACTAATGTGAGGCCATGCTGAGCAATCTGGCTATATTTGTTAGGCTTCATAATTTTTATCCTAATATTTATTAACTATAATTAACTTTTAAATTCTAATCATTAATTCATTTCTTCTAAGAAACGGTAGCGTCCAAGGGGGATTATAACGAGCTAAAGTTACAGGCCCTTTTGGTTCTAAATTTCTTTTTCTCATCTCCTCATTAAGTAAACTTAACATTTCTGCATATTTTCTTTCTCGAACTAAACCAGAGAATGTAATTACCGCAAATTTTTCTGCAGGCACATCTATAATTTTCACTTCTGGATTGTTAGGAACGGGAAGGCTATCTTTTGAATATTGCTTTGGCATATTAAAGCTAATATACCAGCCTCTTTCA
>RFPQ01000016.1 GCA_009926035.1 Betaproteobacteria bacterium | reverse complement strand
TTTCAAAACGCGCTGCACGAGTTGGTCGTAACCCACAAACTGGTAAAGAACTTAAAATACCAGCACGTAAGGCTCCAACATTCAAAGCGGGTGCTGCTCTTAAATCAGCAGTTAATTAAGCTTAGAATTAGTTATTCATATAAAAGCGCTTGGGGTTTGAACCCTAAGCGCTTTTTTTATGTCTTAGAATAAAGCACCATGCCTTACTACCTAAAAGAAAATAAGATTGAATTACTTAAAAATGGCAAAGATTATTTTGCCTCCGTGATTCGTTCGATTAAGCAAGCTCGGCAAAGTATTTTTGTTGAGGTTTATATTTTCAGCCATGATGCAACAGGCATAAAAATTTTAACCGCACTTAAAGAAGCTGCCAAAAGAAATGTTGAAGTTTATTTATTGCTTGATGGATTTGGAAGTCGTGATCTTTCAAAAAAAGTTATAGATGAAATTAAGGCCTCTAAAATTCATTTTCTTTTTTATCACCCCAAAATTTCACCTTATCAAATGAAGCGTATTTCATTAAGACGACTTCATCGAAAAATGCTTTTAATAGATCATAAAATCGCTTACGTTGGCGGCATTAATATTATTGATGATATGAATGTCCCTAATGGTAAAGCGCCACGTATCGACTATGCTGCTCAATTACAAGGACCAGTCGTTCACTCCATTAGTCAAAGTATGGTGAAGCTTTGGAAAAGAGTCTCATGGTCTCATTTTGAAAAATCTTATACTCCTAAATATATTCAAAAAAATATTGTGCTCTATCCTAATGGTGCTAAGCTTAATTTTATAGAGCGTGATAATTTTAGACATAGGCAAGATATTGAAAAAGCTTACTTGCATGCAATTCAGAATGCTAAAAATGAAATACTTATTGCAAATGCTTACTTTATTCCAGGTAAAAAATTTGAAAGGGCTTTAATTGAAGCTGCCCGAAAAGGCGTATCAGTGACGCTTCTTTTAAAGGGTGAAATGGATTACTTTTTATCTAATGCCACACGTGCTTTTTATGGAAAATTTTTAAAAGAAGGCATTGCCATTTTTGAATACACAAGAAGTTTTATGCATAGTAAAGTGGCTGTCATTGATGAAAATTGGTCAACAGTAGGCTCATCAAATATTGATCCTTTTAGCCTTCTTATGGCTCGAGAAGCTAATATTGTAGTCTTTGATAAATCTTTTGCATCTCAACTTAAAAAAAATATTAATGAAGATATTCAATTTGGTGGCACTGAGATTCTTTTAAAAGACTGGGACAAAGTACATTTAATCAAAAGATTAAAAGCACGCATGGCTTATTTATTCATTCGATTAAGCTTAGGCATTGCAAATATTTAAGGCATGCCACAATCATGGCATTTGCCTTTCACTGTTGAAAACCCTTTTACTGTTGAAAGGCCTTTGACATCAGTAAAGATCGCACCGTCCACATTCGCATCTGTCAAATCCGCATTAGTGAGATCAGCTCCGGTTAAGTCGGCTTGGATTAAATCAGCGCGATACATATTCGTATTTCTTAAATTAGCCTCCCTCAAATCACCAAATGTAAAGCTCGCGATATTTAGATCAGCTCCCTCAAAATTTGCTTTGTAAAATTTGCCGCCGACTGAATCAAATTTCATTTGGCCCATAGGTTGATTACCAACATCTAAACCAAATTTGCCATATTTAATCGTAGCCTCTGACATATTCACTGGGCCTAATGTGCCGATCACGCGAGCACGCGTTAAATTAGCGCCTTTAAAATTAGTTTCACCAAAAATCGCTTGAAAAATTATCGCCTCAGTTAAATTAGCTCCTGAAAAATTAGCTTTTTCAAGGCGTGCTAAATTCAAATAAGCTCTTTGCATATTGCTATTGGATAGATTAGCACCGATGAGATTCGCACCAAAGACGCTCGTATTAATCATTTTACAGTGGCTTAAATCTAAACCATTCATATCTAAATAACCTAAATCTTTATTTGAGAAATCACAATCAGGGCTTTTGATTTCTTTTAATAAATCTTCTTGTGATATTTTCTTACGATCAACTTCTTTATTCTTTTCATAAAAGGCGATAGCTTTTCTGATGAATTCATCAGGTGTTTGTAGAAAAATTTCTTTACTCACTTCACTTCCAAAACAATAAACCTTGTTCTGGTAGTTTGCATTGACTGAGCAATCCGTTTGAAGAAAACGACCTTCGGATAAACTTAAAAGACAGTAATTACCAAATTCACCGGCATAGGCAAGATGAGCTATAGAAAGTAAAAATAAAATCCAATATCTCTTTAATAACATGGCAATACATCCTAAAGATTTTGATTTATTATAAACCTTTATCATTTTATAGTTTTTATTATGTCTCATACTGAATATAGAGTTCTTATCACTGGGGCGAATAGAGGTTTAGGTCTTGAATTCGTTAAACAATATGCTATGGATGGTTATCAAGTCATCGCATGTACCAGAAAGATAAATAAAAAAGATCGGCTTCATCAACTTCAAGCAAGCTTTAAAGCTATTTCAATTCATAAACTTGATGTAGCCGATTTTTCATGTATTGATCAGTTTGCAAAATCATTCAAGCAACCCATCGATATCCTTATTAATAATGCAGGTATTTATCCGGATAGCTCAATCGATCATGTCGATTATAAAATTTGGCTTGATGCTTTTAAAATTAATACACTTGCTGCATTTAAAATGACAAAAGCATTTCTACCTCATCTTAAAAAAGGTCAATTAAAAAAGATAGCATCTCTCACAAGCAAGATGGGAAGTATTGATGACAACTCAGGTGGGGGAGAATATCTCTATCGGTCAAGTAAAACAGCCTTGAATATGGTTATGAAAAGTTTATCTATTGATTTGAGGCCATATGATTTATCGCTTATTACACTTCATCCAGGATGGGTTAGAACAGATATGGGAGGCCCAAATGGACTCATAGATGTTGATGAAAGTGTTGCTGGTATGAAACGTCAAATTGATAAACTCTCCATAAAAATTTCGGGTCAATTTATTGCTTACGATGGCAAAAAAATTCCTTGGTAATCAAAATACTTTCATATGACTAGCTTAAAACATCTGTCTCATTTTTATTTAAGCTTGATAAAAATTGGTAAGGCTTAATAAAAAAGCCACTTAAAATCTTAGGTGGCTTGTTTAAAAATTTAAATAGTTTTTAATCTCGATCTAGATTATCTTCCACTACTTGACCAGTTTCAGCATCGCATTCAATCTCCCAATACTTGCCATCGGCGTCTTGAATATCAATATCAAATATAGGTCGGCCGTCTTCTTTTTCCATTTCAATCTCAACAATAGCACCAGGGTGTTTGCTTAAAGCGGTTTTCATACATCCTGCCATCATTTCGTTATGTTTTTTTATGTCACTTATAATCGGTCTATCATCATGTTTGTAAGTTTTACCAAAAAATAAAACTGCGCCTACTAATATTGCAACGAAAATAGCTGCTATTAAGGCTAAATACTTTTTCAAAATTTTCTCCTTTATTTAAATGTAAAGAACAGATTAAAGTTAAAATTCAACAGGCTTTTCGGCATTGACTTGCACTAAGTCATTTACCAATATATTGCTTACCTTGAGTATCTACAGCTAAAACTTGAAGATTACCCTTGATTTTAGGAGCATCAAAAACAAAGAAAGGGTTTTCAGCGGTACTTCCCCCGCCAAACTCGGCGCTCCAAATTTCTTTTTCCTGATCTTTAACTACAACACTTGATAAATGCCACTCGGGCAAAATGAAAAGTCCTGTGTAATTGCTTAAATTAGCCTGATAACCATTATGCTGCGGATGTTTAATGAACACAGAAGCTCTCGTATCTGTATGCAACACTTTCATATTGCCTATTTCTTTTAAAACAGAGTCAGCATCATAGGTTACACCTGCAGAACAGCCTCCTGCGGAACGAATCGCCACTTGATTATAAAAAAATTTACCTTCGTCATCTTCTGCAATCACGTCTACATAACTATCTTGTTCTATGCGAATATGTGTTTCAAATGTAAATGGAGCAACCTTAGGATACATCGTCAATGCAAGGGATCCTATGCCAGGCAATTGATGCGGGTTACCTTCTACTACTACTGAAATATTTTTATATTTTTTATTGACTGTAAACTTAAATGGTACTTGTGTGCCATCAAGGGCTCTTTTTGGCACATCAAATGTAATATCATCTGTTTTTGTTAGCACTTTACCTTTAAAGTATTTATCTACCACGCCATCTAAAAGATTAGGTGTTTCAGCATAAGCTCCTAAAGCAAAAAAACTGCCTACTAAAAAAGTTGAAATTAATAAAATTATTTTTTTTATCATGTTGCTACCTTATGTTGTATAACAATTTACTTTCTTTATGATGCGCTTAAAAGCTCAAAAGTTCAAGGAATCCCAACCTTATTTTGTTCGGTATCCTGGTTTAATTAATTTAAGATGTATATCGCTAATGACCTTCTCTTTAAAGCCTCCTTCACAATAAGATAAATAAAAATGCCACATACGAATAAAAGCATCATCAAATCCTAGCGCTTTAACTTCTTTGAGATTTTTAAAGAAACTTTCTCTCCACAAAGCAAGCGTTCTTACATAATGTTCGCCAATATCGTGAATGCCATAGATTTTTAAATCAGATGATTTAGAAATACTATTTTGTAATGCCGTAATAGAGGGAATACAGCTTCCAGGAAAAATATATCGTTGAATAAAATCAACTGAGCGCTTCGATTTCTCGTAGCGTTGATCTGCAATAGTAATGGTTTGAATGAACGCGATACCATGCGGCTTTAGTAATTGGCTACAGACATTAAAATAAGTATCGTAATACTGATAGCCTACAGCCTCTAACATTTCAATAGATACTAATTTGTCATATTGCCCTTTTAAATGACGATAATCTGAAAATAAAATAGTAATCTTATGTGATAACTTTAAATCTTTAATTTTTTGTTTTACATACTTATATTGTTCTTTTGAAATAGTTGTCGTGGTGACTTTGCATCCGAAATTTTGTGCGGCATAAATCGCAAATCCTCCCCAGCCAGAACCAATTTCAATGATATGGTCTTGAGAGGTAAGCTCTAATCCTTGGCAAATAGTCTCTAATTTATAGATAGATCCCTTGTAAAGTGAATCATGAGGGTTTCTAAAAACTGCAGATGAATACATCATGGTTGAATCTAAAAATAATGAAAAAAAGTCATTGCCTAAATCGTAATGCTTAGAAATATTGACCTGACTTCCTTTGACTGAATTTTGATTCAAATAATGGAAGTATTTAAGGAGTGGCTTTAAAAAAAGATTGAATAAGCCTTCTAATCGATCCATCGTATTTTGATTGATGGCCATAATACGAATTAATTTTGTTAAGTCACTAACAGTCCAAAACTTTTGCATGAATGCCTCACTCACACCAATCGAACCACCAAAAGCCAAGGCTCCATAAAATCTCGGATCATGAACTGTTAATGTGACATTTAATTTGTCTTTTTTTCCAAATGTAAATTTCTTAGATCCTTCCATAATAGCAATATGACCTATTTTAATTTTTCTTAATTGATTAAAAACAAGCGCTCTAGCAAGTCGATGTAAAATATTTTTCATAAGGTATTAAGGGTGAGAAAAAAAAGGGATGCGTTTAAATTTTAAACGTAGAGCATTCCAATAAATAGCCATAATTGTTTTAAAAGTTTCTGGTGGAAACTTAAACAGTAAATAATTAAGCGATTGATTGTTTAAAGGTTTTCTATGAAGCTTCATCGATGCATTAAAAATAAACTCTTTTTTATGTATATTATTCATAGAAACTACGATTTCCTTTCCTGGCTCATTAAATGACCATTCATACTGGATATCCATAGGCATAAAGGGTGATACATGAAAATTCTTTTGAAACTGAAAATATTTCATTGGTTGCTTTAATCCTCGGCAATCATGCACATAAGCGTGATTTTCATTCCATGGTGTATTGGTAATATGCGACACAATCACTTCTAATTTATTTTTTAAATTAAAACAATAATAAAAGCTCACAGGATTAAAACAATAGCCAAAATATCGAGGGCTTGTTAAAACAAATATTTTTCCATAATGTTTAAAATGAAGCTTTTTTTTAATTTCATCTTGTATTGATTTTTTTAAGCTATTTTTTGAATCTCCAAAATAATCTGATCTTAAAAAACATCCTAAATTTAAACGGTTATAGCTCCAAAATAGTTGATTTGAAAATGTTCTCACCAAATCATCAAGATCAAGATATAACATATGAACACGATATTGAAATGCATGCTTATTGGGTTTTGTCCTTGTATGATTTAAAGTACCCTCGTAGATTGCCTGCATTAGTGAAATCCATGTACGGCATTGAATTGTTGAATGGCATCAAGTGCACTTTTAACCCCATCCTCATGAAAGCCATTGCCCCAATACGCTCCTGCGAATGAAGTGCGATTCACACCTGAAATTAAATGGTACTTAGATTGCGCCTCCATACCTCGTAAACTATATTGTGGGTGAGCATAAGAAAGTGTTTTAATAATTTTCTTTTTATTGATTTTTTGCATTGGGTTTAATGTCACTAAAAGGGGTACTTCCGTTTTTAAATTCTGCAATATATTCATATTATAAGTAAGAGATGCAGGTGAATTGGAATTATCATCAATGTGATAATTCCATGCTGCCCAAGCAAGCTTTCTTTTGGGCATAAAGTGATCATCATAATGCAAGACCACTTCATTATCTGTATATGGAATCGCTTTTAAAATATTTTTTTCATGAAGGCTAGGACTTTTGATTAATTTCAAAGCTTCATCACTATGGCAAGCAAAAAATACCCAGTCAAATTTTTCTATGCGATCTTTATGATGAATAGCAATATGATCTTTTTTTCTTTCTATATATTTTATATTCTGATTGAGTTTAATTTTTTTTCTAAAAGAATCGATCATCTTATTGACATAGTTAATTGAGCCCCCAGAGATTGTTAACCATTGCGGTCTGTCATTGATATTTAACATGCCATGGTTATTAAAAAACTGAATAAAAAATTTAGCAGGAAATTCCATCATCGTTTTAATGTTAGATGACCAAATCGCTGAACCCATCGGCAAAATATAATATTTCTTAAAGAAATCCGAGTAGCCTTCTCGTTTCAGATAATGACCTAAGCTAATCTCTTCATCACTACTTAATAAGATAATTGAAGACTTATTAAATCGAAGAATCTCACTAATCATTTTATAAAATCTAGGATTCATAAAATTCTTCCTTTGCGCAAAAAGCGCATTGAGATTAGTGCCGTTATACTCAAAATCTTTTTGGCTGTCTTTGACACTAAAACTCATGGCACTATTCTCATAGGGCACTTTAAGTTCATGCAATAGCTTTAAAAAACGAGGGTATGTTTTCTTGTTAAATACAATAAAACCAGTATCTACACTCACTTTTTGATTGAATATATCAATCTGATGTGTATGTGAGTGACCTCCAATACGATCATTAGATTCAAAAAGTGTAATCTGATGATGAGGGTTTAAATAATATGCAAGAGTATTGCCAGAGATGCCTGAGCCTATAATTGCGATCTTCATGGCTAGTGTTGGTGATGTTCTATTTTTTTAGATTCGCGAATATTATCAGAAACAGTGCGTATATCCCAAATAACACCGATCATTGCTAAAAATTTTAAAGCATAATAAGTGAGATCAATTTCCCACCAATAAAAGCCTTGTCTTGCTGATCCAGGATAATGATGATGATTGTTATGCCAACCCTCACCAAACGTCAAAATAGCAATAATAAAATTATTTCGACTTGTATCTTTAGTTTCGTAACGTTTCTTTCCCCATTGATGAGCCACTGAATTGACTAAAAAAGTTGCGTGATAAAGCATGACTGTTGAAACTGAAAATCCCCATATCAATAACTGAAACCCATTCGTATTAAGTTGTGGCTCATATTGATGCAAATAATATCCCACAAAAAATAAGCTAATAGATAATGCTAATGGCATGAGAAGATCGAATCGATCGATGATGCGCAATTCAGGAAATCTAATTAATTCACGTACAAATTTTGTATTAGTCACAAAATTAGACTTAGTCAAAAACCATCCCATATGACTCCAAAAAAACCCATGTTCCTGAGGTGAGTGTTTATCTTCTGGCGTATCGGAATGCATATGATGACCTCGATGATGCGCAGCCCACCACAAAGGACCTCTTTGCACTGCAGTAGCTCCTATCATCGCAAATAAAAGTTGTACAAACCTCGAGGTTCTAAAAGTTTTATGAGAAAAATAACGATGGTAAAAGCCTGTGATAGCAAACATGCGAATAGCAAAAAGAGTGATACATACCGTAAAAGCTGTCCAACTAAACCCAACGATAAAGATAAAAAAGCATGATAAATGAAGAAGAATAAAAGGGACGACTCGCATCCAATCAATTTCCTTACCAGAAGTAATAGAGGCATACTTTTCCTCAAGAAAAGAATTATCAAACCAAAAAAATAATTTTTTAAAAAATGTATTCATGATTAATTTGAATGCTCAATCCAACGTATTTTTTTAATATCGTACCCATCAGTTTCAATTTTTTTCACTAATTGCTCTAAAGTCTTCTGCTCTATCTTTTTTTCACGTGACATAATCCAAACATAATCACGATCGTCTCTGGCAATAATTGTATTTTGGTAAGCTTCGTCTAAATAAACAATTTTATATTGCGCTTTGATTGGCCATATAAATTGCATACCCCATAGTGCATTACCTGAATCTTTTACAACAAATCCTTTGGGTTTATAAGTCTTCAAAGGTCCCGTGAGAGTACCTTCATTGAAAGTGAAGGTGGTGCCAATCGTGCCATCCTGATTTAATTCATAAGACTCAATTGCATTAAACGCATTCTTTTCAATAAATGTTGGTATATGTCCGATGACATACCATGGGCCCATAAATTTTTGCAAATTAACTTCAGAAACAGTTTTAATTGGTGGCTGAGTCATACATCCATTCAGTAATAAAAAAAATGTTGTGAGTAAATAATGTTTAAATCGCATATTATGTCTTCCAAAATCGAGGAATGATTGTGTTCACTTTTTTCTGATAATCATCATACCCATTAAATTTTTTGATGAGATTAGCCTCGAGAAGTGTCACACCTGAAAATCTTAATATTAAAAAAGTCATAAGCAGCGGTGCTATCAAATTAAAATGAATACCGGTCACAAGAGTAGTGATAAAAAAGCCCCACCACACTAAAATTTCTCCAAAATAATTAGGGTGTCGGCTTAATTTCCATAGTCCTGATTGTAAAAGTTTTCCACGATTTTTGATGTCATTCTTAAATTGCATTAATTGATAATCTGCAATTGATTCATAAATGATTCCACAGAGCGTAATTAAGAGCCCTAAATTATCTAACCAAGTGAGTGGATGATCATTTTTTATAGCTATAAAAAGAATTGAGCCTACTATCCATGCAAGAATGGATTGAAAACCAAAAATAATATATGCACTTTTATATCTAAAATTAGGTTCATTATTTTGTCTGATTTTTAAATAACGTACATCTTCTGATTTGCCCCAATTTCTTATTGTAAGATAAACCGAAAGACGTAAGCCCCATAACAAGACTAAAAAAAGAATCAGAGTGGACCTTAATGATGGTGTAAACACAGTATAAAAATAAAGTGTGTTGAGCACAAAAAATAAACTCCACATAATATCGACATGCGTCACATTGTTTTTTTTAAGACTTAGTAACCAGCCTCCATATGCAAACAATAAATTAATCAACAGAGCATGCAAAAATATCATGTGCGAAAACCATCCCATCTTTTAGCGATCACTAGAGAAAGCGGTGTTAGTATGGCCCATCCTAATCCCAATGCAATAACTGCATATGGCGTCATTAATTGAATCGCATTTAATTTTTCGGCGGCTATGTAAGCCAAAGGACCGCCTATGAGGCCGAATAAAACTGCAAGCAACTTATAATGTTTTAACCAACTTAAAGACACATTTAGAGTACTTGCAAATAAACCCCACAAAGCCACAATCCAAATGGGCACAATAGATGGTGAAAATTGACTTTTGTACTCAATGAATCCAAAAGATAATAAGCATTGATCAAACAAAGGCCCTAAAACCATGACAAAAAGAATTAACATAAATGCTTCTTTTTTATAGTGCGCCTGAAAGAAATGAATCGCTAGTATTAAAGCGACAGCTATCATCGATGGAAGTAATTTTTGATGAGCCGCTCCCCAAATCGCAATAAACCAGCCTAACTGAAAAAGTCCAAAGTTAATGAGAGTTAATGAGTTTCATTTATTTTTTGGTTTCTCAAATTGATAGTGCGTCACCCACCACTCTTGGCCATTTTGATAACCAAATAATTCGGCACAGGCCATATAAAAAATTCGCCAACGATTAAACCATTGGGTTGCATTTTTATTCCCATAAGTTTTTTGAAGGATAGGGTAAACATCAAGTTTTGCTTGATCCATATTTTCTAGCCAAGCATTTGCCGTTTTTTCATAATGCGTTCCATCCCAACACCATTTCTGTCTTAGTTTTAAATGTTCTTGAAAATGTAATGGCAAGTCATCGCTTGGCATCATGCCACCTGAAAAGAAAAACTTACTCATCCAATCATCTTGATCTTTGACTTCAAACGCATAGGGCGTATGTCGATGCACAAAAATATGCATAAAGAATTTCCCACCTGGCTTTAGCCACTCATAAAGCATACGATAAAGCTTTCGATGGTTGCGCATATGCTCAAACATTTCAATCGAAACAATACGGTCAAAACTTTTAGGTATTTTAAAATTTTTAGCGTTAAACCGATTCATGTCGCACGTAATGACATGAATATTTTTAAGCTCCCTTTTCTTGGCTTCGCCTTCAATAAAAATTCTCTGAGAATTTGAATTAGATACCGCAAAGATTCGACTCTTTGGATATTGTTGAGCCATAAAAAGAGTCAGTGAACCCCACCCACAACCTAATTCAAGAATCGTCTGA
>RFPQ01000150.1 GCA_009926035.1 Betaproteobacteria bacterium | reverse complement strand
CGAACATTGGGGTCTCGGACACTCACCGATGGTCTTAGTGCACCCTCTTCTCTGAAACGATCACATACTGCATCTTTTATACGAAGCGTCACAAAATCTAAACTTTTTAAAGGGCACTTCACGCCAGTCACTTTAACGCGAATGGTTTGGCTCACTTTAAACCATGAAGGCCAATTAAGTTTAAATGTTGCCTTGTAGATATCTTCTTCAGTTAAATAACTACCCTGACCTACGCGAGATAAAATACGTGTCGCGATACGGCTATGTAAATTGACGCGATACATCGTCTCCAAATTACCTTCAAACGAGACACCACCATCTGTTGCGATAATTTTATGGGCTTGTTGTCTTGAAAGTTCGTCGACTAATAAAGCTTCGAGGCCGCGTGGGCAAGTTGCAAAAAATTGAAAGTTCAAATGTCTTAACCTTTAAAAAATTATTGATCAAATTGAAGCGTATTCGATCCTTGATGATTATGAAGCATAAGCTCATTAAAGAATGCTAAAAATTCAAGCCCGTAAGTTTTTTCCAATGTTTTAGCTTTTGCTCGCAATGTCTTCACTTCAAGCTCATGAGGCATATTATTGAAACCCAATACAATTTGATTGCCAGGTTTGCCTGTGGGAATCACTAAAATAAGCCCCTCAAAAACACGACGCATACGATCAATATAAAGATCGTAATGAGGATCACTCGCCCATATGTTCATCACGAAAATACCATTTTGACGTAACGTTGCCCTACATAAATCAAAAAAAGAAAGGCTTCTAAAATTACGAGGGATGCCATCTGGGTCGAAGGCATCAATCATAAGCACATCTGTCGATTGAGGATGTTCTTTCATAAATGAAATGCCGTCCCCATGAATCACTTTTAAAGATTTATCATTTGGCGGCAAATGAAACATTTGATGCGCGACACTGATCACTTTTCGATGAATCTCAACTGTAATCGATTTCATATCAGGTAAAAATTTATGAATGAATTTAGGAATAGAAGCACCGCCCAAACCAATGAGTAAAACCTTACGAGGGCGCGCATGAAAAAGGAGAAACATCATCATGGCTCTTGTATAGGTAAGCTCCAAATGAAAAGGTTTTTTTAAGCGCATCGAACTTTGGATCGCGTGGGACGCAAAATGAAGGGAACGAACACCCTCTGATTCGCTGACATCAATACCGATATCATCATCAGTCACCTCTTCACGAAATATTTTTTTAAATAAGTCTTTCATACGTAATAAGGAATGTCATCGAGTGCTTTTTCTAATCTTTTAAGCGATACAGGATAGGCTGTTTTTAAATCTTGTGCGAATAATGATACGTGAAGCTCTTCAATCTGCCATTGAAAATCTTTCAAGGCTTTAGGTGGTGTCATTTTTTTAGATGTATAAGGCTTAAGACGCGCATCAAGTAACTGATGAATACGATCAATCTCTTTTTGTGATGATGCATCCTTATCTATTCTTGCAGGGTATTTTTCAATGCGGATGATAAGTGCTTTTAAGTATCTTGGTAAATGTGAGAATAGGTTTGAAGGTGTCGTTAAAATAAATTCATTATGGATTAAAAAATTCATGCGATTTAGAAAAAGAGATTCGGATCTTTTTTGTATAGGGCTTAGAGTTTTTAATAATTGTTTGAGTTGATGATAATAACTAGCACTCAAATGAATCGTATCTAACATGGCCTTCATGGTTTGAGGTAGTACATTTTTAATGCGTTTAATGAGCGCAATAAAATCACTTGATGTCCTTGGCATAATCTCTTCAGAATTCAAAGCTGAATCTAAAACCATTTCGATCACATCACCTCTTAATTCTTCAGGCTCAATGACATCCCTTAAAAAAAGCTGAGCTTCTTTAAGTTTATTTAAATCTTTTTCAAGTTGTTTTAATTGTGGCTTTAATTCAAAACTTAATAATCTTAAGACCCCTTGTCGATGTGATGCTAAAGCCTCCTCTTCTGATACAAAGACACGAATAGATACCGATTCCTCTTCATCAGATAATCCTACGAAACCTTTGTATTCTTTTTGATGCATATTTAAAAAGATGTCATAAGGCAACTCATCAAAATCCCATCGCTTTAAATTAAACTGCTCAACCGCATTTGTCTTTTCATTCTTTTTGACATGCACTTTAGGCTTGATTGAACTTTTAAGAAGATTCAAATCGCGACCCTGAGATACAAGCTCATTTTTTTGATTTCTCACTTCAATATTCATAAAGCAATGGCGAGGGAGGCTTTCAATACTTGCCTCATCAATGAGATATGGCTCTTTCGTTTTCCTTAAAATGAATTGGCTAATCGATTGAAATAAATGCTCATGTGTTTTGTATTGAGTTAAAAATTCTGTGACCGTATCTGTTAATGGCAAAAGTTGTGTTCGAATATGTTTTGGTAACGATTTAAAAATACAATTCAGTTTTTCCCGGATCATGCCGGGTACTAACCACTGTAAAATATTCAGATCTAATTGATGAAAATCAATTTCAGAAATCACTGCTGTCACACCATCATCTGGATGCCCGGGTTCAAAACGATATTTAAGTGGGATAGTGACGCCTTCGATATTTAAAGTTTCAGGGTACTGAATCTCAGTAATCTCATTTGCATCTCGCTTCATTAAGAGTGCTTTTGTGAGAAACAAAGCTTTTGGATCTTTTGATTCTATCTCGCGGCGCCAATCCTCAAATCCATCACCATTGATAATACCCTGCGGTATTTTTTTATCATAAAACTCAAAGAG
>RFPQ01000149.1 GCA_009926035.1 Betaproteobacteria bacterium | reverse complement strand
CAAGAAAGCCATTTCAATTTAAAAATTATTGATAATAGAATCAATGAGTTAAACAATAGAATTAATTTACTTACTGAAGATAATAACACCCTTAATAACAAAAAAGACTTAGCTAAAGCTTCAATTAATACTGAAAGTATCGAGGCCTTGCAATTGTCTTTACGCGAAAAAATCACCGTTAAAGATGAAAGAGAAAAAGTCTTAATTGCATCGCGTGAAAATCTTGCGCAAAAGGAAATCGATTTACGCGAAAGTGAACAAAGACGCTTACAAACCGAGCAGGCAGTTCATCCAATCCGAGATAAACTTGAACAATCACGTTTAAACGAGCGAGAATCTAAATTATTATTTGAGCAATTTCAAAATGAAATTAATGAGTCTCAAATAGATGAGGTAGTTCTCTCTGAATCAATTACAGAAAAAACAACAGTTAAAGAAGTACAAGAGTTGTGCAATAAACTTCAAGAAGAGATTAATTTACTTGGCCCAGTTAACTTAGCAGCTATTCATGAACTCACATCGGAAAAAGAAAGAAAGGGGTATCTTGATAGTCAAGTAGAAGATTTAACTTCTGCAAGCAACACTTTGGAAGACGCTATAAGACGTATCGACAAAGAAACTCGGGATCGATTAATTGCAACATTTAATGAAGTAAATAAGAATTTTACAGAGTTTTTTAAAGTTCTATTTAATGGCGGACAAGCCCAATTAGAGCTTCTAGGTGAAGAGATTTTAGATACAGGCATTCAGGTCACAGCACAACCGCCAGGAAAAAAGAATACAACGATTAGTCAGCTATCAGGCGGAGAGAAAGCATTAACCGCTACTGCCCTTGTATTTGCTTTATTTAAATTGAATCCAGCACCATTCTGTCTTATGGACGAAGTTGATGCTCCACTCGATGATAGTAATACACTTCGTTTTACCAATATGGTAACTGAAATGTCTAAAAATACTCAATTCCTTTATGTATCACATAATAAAATTGCTATGGAAATGGCCCAACAACTCATTGGCGTTACGATGCAAGAATCAGGCGTATCAAGAATCGTTGAAGTGTCTTTAGAAGAAGCAGAGAAAATGGAGCTGGCAAATTAAGATAACAAGTCTTATTACAAGCATGTCTGACATTCAGTTTGCTTTGACGATTCTTGCTGTAATAATTATCCTTATCATGATCATTTTTAATTGGATTCGTCTTATCCAGTATCGAAAACAAAATCATACTGAAAATTCTTTTTTATATAAAAATGAAAATGGTTTAAGCCAAGCAGAAAAAAATTCATACGATCAGGATCTAAGCATCTCTGAGAAATACTTACTTTCAAATTTACCTAAAGATATCCATCGTGATATCGATGCTATTGCATTTATCAAGCTTAACAAAGCAACTCAAGCTATTTCAAAATTAAATCTTAGGGATTTGATTGAATTACCTCATACACATATATATATTCGTAAAAATGAGGATAATTGGACATCAACAGAGGGCTTAAGCGGATCAGTTTCATTTGATCAAATACTTTTAGCTATTCAGTTAGTCGATCGTCAAGGCCCCATATCATCAGCACATACACAAACATTTAGAATGTTGGTAGAAAAAACTAAAAATGACTTAGATGGAAGTTTGATTTGGCTTTCACACTCAAATATCGAAGATGATGCAAAAGAGCTTAATCAATTTTGTGCCCTTGTAGACCATATGATGACACTAACCCTTATTCCTAAAAATAATGGTATGTTCGATAATGAAAAGCTAATTGATAAATTAAAAGCAGATAATTTTAAAGAGAATAAAGATGGTTATCATGTATTTAAAGGTCGGGATAAACATTCTTTATTTCGAATAACCTCATTAAATCAGCAGCCTTTGAGCTTCAACCTTGAACCTTATATTCAAGGCATTCTTTTTCAGATGGATTTGCCATTAACATTAAGTTGTAAAGAATCTTTTGATGTAATGTTGGAATCAATTACTAATTTCCAAAAAGATCTTGATTGCATGCTTGTTGATTCCAATAAAAAAGAATTAAATATTCATCATATTGAGCGCATTAGGTATCAAGTTGAAAAAATTGAAAATCAAATGATCAGCAGAAATATTTCTCCCGGAAGTTCTTGTGCGCGAAGATTATTTTCTTAAATGAAAGCAGAAAAAGAAAATATTAAGAAAAAAATTAAAGAGTTAATCGAAAAGATAAATACATTCGATTACCAATATTATGTTTTAGACAATCCCTCTATTTCAGATTTCGAATACGATAAAATTTTTAGATCGCTTGTTGATCTAGAAAATGCAAATCCTGATTTGATTCAACCAGATTCACCCACTCAACGGGTAGGTGGAGAAGCTTTAGAGGCTTTCGAGAGCGTTATCCATCGTCAAGCAATGTTATCTTTAAATAATGCTTTTGAAGAAGATGAGCTTATTGCTTTCGATAAACGTATTAAAGATGATATCGGCATTGATGAAGTGGAATATGCTGTTGAGCCAAAATTTGATGGTCTCGCAATTACATTAACTTATGAAAATGGCATTTTCGTTCAAGGCGCTACACGCGGCGACGGCTATACCGGAGAGAATGTTACGCACAATTTAAAAACTATTCGATCAATACCTACCAAACTTAATCATCCAAACCCACCCAGACTTTTAGAAGTGAGAGGTGAGGTTTTAATGTTCAAAAAAGATTTTGAATTACTAAATCAAAAACAAGAATCTTTAGGCGAAAAAAAATTTGCAAATCCCAGAAATGCTGCGGCAGGAAG
>RFPQ01000148.1 GCA_009926035.1 Betaproteobacteria bacterium | reverse complement strand
CAAAAGATAAATGTTTTTCATTTTTGAAAATGCGTTTAGCCTCATCCATAGCAACTGGATCGTAACCTGTAATGGTAGCTCCTGCCATGATGAGCTCACTGATAAGAACGCGACTCGAAGCTTCTCTCATATCATCGGTATTCGGTTTGAAAGCTAAACCCCATAATGCAAAATGTTTCCCTTTTAAATTGTCTCCAAATTGTTTTTTGATTTTTTTAGGTAAAACATATTTTTGCAGATCATTCACTTCTTCCACGGCTTTTAATAATTTCAAATCAAAACCTGCTGCATCTTTGGCTGTTTTAATTAAAGCTTTGACATCCTTTGGAAAACACGAACCACCGTAACCACAACCTGGATATAAAAAGTGATAACCAATACGCGGATCAGAACCAATACCTTGTCGCACCATCTCAATATCAGCGCCGACAATTTCAGCTAGATTTGCTAATTCATTCATAAAGCTAATACGAGTGGCTAGCATTGAATTTGCAGCATATTTAATAAGTTCAGCACTTCTTAAATTTGTGACTACGAGTCTTTCGTGATTTCGTTGGAAAGGTGCATACACTTGTTTCATGACCTCAATGGCTTTTGGATCTTCAGTGCCAATGACAATACGATCAGGACGCATGAAATCTTCCACTGCAGCACCTTCTTTTAAAAATTCAGGATTGGAGACAACACTATAATGAATATTGATATTTCTTTTCTTTAATTCTTCAGCAACAGCGGCTTTAACTTTATCACCCGTACCAATAGGCACTGTCGATTTATCTACAATTACTTTTTCATTTGTCATAAAGCGACCTATATTACGCGCAGCTTCTGTGACGTATTGAAGATCAGCCGATCCATCTTCATCAGGTGGAGTGCCTACCGCAATAAATTGGACTTCACCAAAGTGAACTGCTTCTTCGATATTGGTTGTAAATGCAAGGCGCCCGTTTTCAACATTTCGACGCACCATTTCTAAAAGACCTGGCTCATGAATAGGGATGCCACCTTCATTAAGGATGCGAATCTTTTCTGGATTTACATCAAGACCTAGTACGTGATTACCTACTTCAGCAAGACACGCTGCTCCGACCAAACCTACATATCCTGTCCCAATAACGGTGATTTTCATAATAATTCGTTGAATTTAAAGCTATATTTTACCTCTTTTATTTAAGGCTTGTCTTTTATGGGTGTGAATTTCACTTATAATTTGAATAACATAAGAAAGGTTAAACATGACAGCTTTATTTGAGTATTTGCACGCAGTTCAATCAATCTGGGTAGATAATCTAGAGTACCAAGTGAAAGAAGGGTGGTTATGGCTAGATCCGATACTTACTCTTGTGCGCGATTATTTTTTTGAGACCACCGTGGTTGTTACTGTCATTTTCTTATATTCCATTATTTTTTCTGCTATTTCACTTTATGGCCAAAAAGCGACGCCTAAAAAAGTCGTCTATACAGAAGAGTTTAAAAATTTAGTGAGGGGTATCGACCTACATTTAGGTGATGAATCTAAAAAAACAGCAGTAAAAAAACCTACAAAAAATAAAATCAGTTAACCGCTATAAAACGGATAATCGGTGTAACCTTTTTCCGTGCCCCCGTAAAAAGTTCTTTGATTGGGCGTATTAAGTGGATAATTATTTTCAAGTCGTTTTACTAAATCTGGATTAGCAAGAAAAAGTACACCAAAAGCAACGAGATCAGCTTCATAATTTTCAATGGCACTCTCAGCCATAGCCTTGTTGTAGCCATTGTTCGTCATGATGTTCATACCACCGTGCATTTTAAATAATTTTTTTAATTCAATAAAATTAACTTTAGGATTAGCATCGCGTGGCCCACCCGTTTCGCCTTCAATGATATGAAGATATGCTAATTTTCTTTTTCCTAATTCAATGACCACATAGCTATATAATTTTTGTGGATCTGAATCATCAATATCATTAAAGGTAGAGGCAGGCGAAATGCGACAGCCAATTAAATTCGCTGGATAGACCTTGATAATTTCATCAACTACTTCTAGTAAGAAGCGTGCACGATTTTCAATCGAGCCACCATATTGATCATCACGGTGATTTGTTTTGTCTCTTAAAAATTGATCAATAAGGTAACCATTTGCCGCATGGACTTCAATCATATCGAATCCAGCTTTTTTAGCATTTAAAGTGGCTTGAGCATATTGCTTAGCCAGTGATTTAATTTCATCAATCTCTAACGCTTTAGGTTCAGATACATCAACCAAACCCTTGCTATTAAATGTTTTTGCCTTAGCTCTAATTGCTGAAGGGGCTTGCGGTGGCATGTTATTTGGTAGAAGTTCGCTATGCGAAATACGACCGACATGCCAAAGTTGCAAACAAATCTTTCCATTCTTTTGATGCACAGCATCGGTGATTTTTTTCCAGCCTTCAATTTGGCCTTCAGAATAAATACCTGGTGTTGAGATATAGCCTTGGCCTTCAGGACAGATTTGAGTGGCTTCCGCGATAATTAACCCGGCACTCGCTCTTTGTTCATAATACGTCACGTTCATCCCCACGGGTTCACGGTTCTCATTAGCACGATTACGGGTAAGGGGGGCCATGACACAGCGATTATTGAGTGTTAAATTACCTAATTGATATGGGCTATAAAGTGCATGAGCTGTCATAAAAGTCTTATTAGAATTTAATTGAAATCAAAAATTGATGGGCCCTATTCTACTCTTAAAAAAGGGCGTGAATGAGACTAAACCGACTTACTTCTTAACCGGTTTTTTTTCTTTA
>RFPQ01000147.1 GCA_009926035.1 Betaproteobacteria bacterium | reverse complement strand
CTCAAACTTGTATCTTTTACATCAGAAGCTTTTTCACCAAAGATTGCTCTTAAAAGTTTTTCTTCGGGTGTAAGTTGTGTTTCACCTTTAGGTGTCACTTTACCTACAAGCACATCGCCTGATTCAACTTCAGCGCCTATATAAATAATGCCCGATTCATCAAGTCTTCCAAGCATTCTTTCTGAAAGATTTGAAATATCACGTGTAATTTCTTCTGGGCCTAATTTTGTATCTCTAGATACAACGGATAACTCTTCAATGTGAATTGATGTATATCGATCCTCAGCTACTACGCGCTCAGATATTAGAATTGAATCTTCGAAGTTATAACCATTCCATGGCATAAATCCAACAAGCATATTTTGACCAAGTGCTAATTCACCCACATCTGTCGATGCGCCGTCAGCAATCACATCACCTCTTGCAATCTTATTGCCAATTCTTACGAGCGGTCTTTGATTGATATTGGTATTTTGATTCGATCTTGTATATTTAGTTAGATTGTAAATATCAACGCCAACTTCGCCATCTGCAGCTTCATCGTCGTTTACGCGAATCACAATACGTCTTGAATCAACATAATCAACAACACCGCCTCTCTTGGCCTGAACTGTTGTGCCAGAGTCAGTGGCTACTGTTCTTTCAATACCTGTCCCTACAACAGCTTTCTCTGCTCTTAAGCAAGGTACTGCTTGACGTTGCATGTTTGCACCCATAAGTGCTCGGTTTGCATCGTCATGTTCTAGGAATGGAATAAGTGCGGCAGCTACGGAAACAATTTGTCCAGGCGCCACATCCATATATTGAATAGGATCTACTGACGACATCGTAAATTCATTACGGTGACGACATGAAATTAAATCGTCTTGAAAGTGTCCTTTATTATCAAGTTCAGTATTTGCCTGAGCAATTACAAATTCACTTTCTTCAATTGCAGAAAGATAATCTATCTTCGCAGTGACCTTGCCATTTTCAACACGTCTATAAGGCGTCTCTAAAAATCCGTATTGATTTGTTCTAGCATAAAGTGCGAGAGAATTAATCAATCCGATGTTTGGACCTTCCGGTGTTTCAATTGGACATACACGGCCATAATGCGTTGAGTGAACATCACGCACTTCAAAGCCAGCACGCTCTCTTGTTAAGCCACCAGGGCCTAATGCTGACACCCTGCGTTTATGCGTAATCTCAGATAATGGATTAGTTTGATCCATAAATTGGGATAATTGTGATGAACCAAAAAATTCTCTAATAGCACTTGAGATAGGTTTTGAATTAATTAAATCATGCGGCATTAAATTATCTGCTTCGGCTTGACTTAATCTTTCTTTAACAGCTCGTTCAACACGAACAAGACCTGTTCTAAATTGATTCTCTACAAGCTCACCCACTGAACGAATTCTTCGATTACCTAAATGATCGATATCATCTATTTCACCGCGACCATTGCGCAACTCGATCAATACACCAATCACAGCCAAGATATCATCATTTGATAAAATATTTGCACCTGTTTCACCTTGAGGGCCAACACGCCTATAGAATCTCTGTAACCAATTTGCATGTTGCTCATAAACTTTTGGATGCGCTCTTCGATTAAATTTCATACGACCTACATTAGATAGATCATATCGATCTTCATTAAAGAATAGCCCTTTAAATAAAGCCTCAACCGCATCTTCAGTTGGTGGCTCACCAGGTCGCATCATTCGATAAATAGCAACTTTAGCGCTATATTGATCAGGCACTTCATCTGAAGTAAGTGTTTGAGAAATATAATCCACCATGATCTAAATCATTTGAATAAAGTGTATGAATTTGTCCTACGCCTACTTCAATAAATTTATCTAACACTGATTCTGTGATTTCATCGTTTGCATTAGCTATCACTTCGCCTGTATTTTTATCTACAATTGCTTTTGAAAGCTTACGGCCTAAAATAAAATCTTTATCTACTGTGATTTTATTTACGCCTGCTTTTTCCATATCGCGAATATGTTTAACAGTAATGCGTTTGTCTTTTTGAACAATTACATTTCCCCTTTTATCAGCGATATCAAATTTAGCAATTTCACCTCTTAAACGATCAGGAACTAATTCAAACTCAATTGATTTTGCAGTCACATTGAATGAATCAAAGTCGTAATATGTTTCTAGAATTTGTTCTGGTGAATAGCCTAAAGCTTTTAACAAAATTGTGACCGGCATTTTTCTGCGACGATCTACACGGAAATATAAATAATCCTTGGGGTCAAATTCGAAATCTAACCAAGAACCACGATAAGGGATGATTCTTGCAGAAAATAATAATTTACCGGAGCTATGTGTTTTACCTCGATCATGCTCAAAAAACACACCAGGGCTTCTATGAAGTTGAGATACAATAACTCGCTCAGTACCGTTAATAACAAACGAGCCGTTATCTGTCATAAGCGGAATCTCGCCCATGTACACTTCTTGTTCTTTAATTTCTTTAACTGTTGGTTTTGATGCTTCTTTATCCATAAGAGTTAAACGAACTTTGACTCTCAATGGAACACCGTATGTTAATCCGCGTTGTTGACATTCTTTAACATCAAACGCTTCTTCACCTAAATTGTAAGTAACAAAATCGAGTCTTGCATTGCCAGAGTGACTTACGATAGGAAATACTGAATTGAATGTAGACTGCAAACCTTCACTTAGTCTTTGTTCAGGATGCGTATTTTTTTGTAAAAAAGCTGCGTAAGATTCAAGCTGCATGGTGAGCAAATATGGAATATCTTGCACACGCTCTCTTTTAGCAAAACTTTTTCTAATACGTTTTTTTTCAGTAAAGGA
>RFPQ01000146.1 GCA_009926035.1 Betaproteobacteria bacterium | reverse complement strand
ATTCGTGAAGTAATTATCAAAAGTTGTGATAAGCCTATGATATTTGCTCAGACGCGAGTAAAAATGATTGATCTTGATAGTGCTTGGAGTTGTTTAAAAAAACTTGGCCAGCAATCGCTTGCAAATATTTTATTTAAAGACCCTGAAATTTCTCGACATTCACTTTTGTATCGAGTCTGTAAACCAGAAGATGTTTTATACAAACATTTAAAATCGCTAGGTTATTTGCAAGATGAAATTTTATGGATGCGTCAATCAGTATGGGAAAGATATGGAAAGATACTTTTGTTAACCGAAGTTTTTTTACCTAATCTTTTCAATCAACGATGAAGTTGGTGTGAGTTCACTGATTTAAGCTATAATTTTTCTTTATTTTTTTCAAAGTATTTTTCAAAAAATCGTGAGTTTGTCAAGAAACCTTCCTTTTCATATTGATTTGCCTAAAGCTATTGGAATTTCAATTGCTATTCATATCATTTTGATGATAGGTTTGCCTGAATTTAATAAACCACTATTAACACCGCAAGTGATGAGCGTTACGATTTCAAGTTCGCCAATTCAACAGCCAATCGAAAAAATTGAAACGCCTGAGCCTATAAAAAAAGTGGAGCCTATTAAGAAAATAGAGAAAAAAATTACACCGATTATTGATAAAAATGCAACAACAGTTGCTCAACCTGCGCCGAAAGAAGAGGCCCCACCTGCGCCTGCAGAGGTTGTTTCAAAAATTCCTAATGTTGTACCACAAGAACAAGTGACTCAGTCTATTGAGAGTTATAGTAGTGTGCTTGCAAATGCAATTGCAAAATATAAGCAATATCCAAAAATTGCTCAAATGCGAGGTTGGCAAGGGACTGTTATTGCAGATCTTGAAATTGATAGTAAAGGCTCAGTGATTAGTGTGAAGATTAAAAAGAGCAGTACTTATGAAGTTTTAGATAACGAAGCGCTCGAAATGATAAAAAAAGCTTCACCATTTCCAGCTCCACCAGATAATTTGCGTGGTAAAAATTTTAATGTGCTTGTGCCTATTTCATTCAAACTCGAATAATCCGATTTAATTTTAAAGATGCGTTCTTATTTTCATCTTATGCGTCTTGATAAACCCATTGGCATTTTTTTGTTATTGTGGCCAACCTTATGGGCACTTCTCATAGCAAGCCAAGGCCATCCGAGCATTCAACACCTCTCCATTTTTATTTTAGGTACAGTCCTAATGCGCTCTGCTGGGTGTGTGGCGAATGATATTCTTGATCGTAAATTTGATTCTTTTGTCACACGAACAAAATTACGTCCTTTAGCGAATCAATCCATCTCGGTTAAGAATGCATTTTTTTTACTGATTACTTTGTTATTGGGTGCATTGATATGTGTTTTATTTTTAAATGAACAATCATTTTATTTTTCATTGATCGCTTTATTCTTAGCGCTCACTTATCCCTTAACCAAAAGATTCTTTGTCATGCCACAGGCATATTTAGGTTTAAGTTTTGGTATGGGCATTCCCATCGCTTTCGTTGCAAATGATATTTCCCTAACTTTATCGACATGGCTTTTATTTTTAGCGAATGTATTTTGGGCAATTGCTTACGATACGCTTTATGCGGTGACGGACAAAAATGATGATATAAAAATCGGCATTCGCTCTTCGGCTATTTGGTTTGGAAATTACGTAAAAGAAGCCATTGTGTTCTGTTATGCCTGTATGATGGGATGCTTAATTTGGGTAGGACAGTCAGAAAGTTTTAGCTGGCCTTTTTACGGATTTATAATGTTGAGTCTCATTTTTATTGGGGTTCTTTATCGACAAATCAGGACGCTCAACCCAAAAACCTGTTTTGATGCATTTTTAAGCAATAATTACCTGGGCGGGCTCGTCTTTCTAGGCATGTTTTTTCACTATCTCTATGTGAACTAAATCATTAATAAAATTGACAAAACAGGCAGTTTTGACATAGAATTCACCTCTTTTTTTAAATTTATAGCGCAAAAGTTGGTATTGAAATGAAGACATTTTCAGCAAAATCTCATGAAGTAAAACGCGATTGGTTCGTTGTAGACGGAACTGATTTAGTGTTGGGTAGATTAGCAAGTGCGATTGCACATCGATTACGTGGCAAACATAAAGCCATTTATACACCGCATGTAGATACAGGTGATTACATTGTAGTAATCAACGCGGAAAAGATTAAAGTAACGGGTAACAAAGGTGAGGATAAGGTTTACCATCGCCATTCAGGTTATCCAGGCGGCATTTCAACAACGAACTTCTCTAAGATGCAAGACCGTTTTCCAGGTCGTGCTTTAGAAAAGGCAGTGAAGGGAATGTTACCAAAAGGACCATTGGGTTATGCCATGATTAAAAAGATGAAAGTCTACTCTGGCGCAACTCATGATCATGTGGCACAACAACCACAACCATTAAGCATTTAAGGAAATTTTATGATAGGTAAATACAATTACGGAACAGGTCGCAGAAAGAGTTCAATAGCGCGTGTGTTCATTAAACCAGGTAAAGGTGTGATCACAGTGAACGATAAACCTGCGGATGAATATTTCTCACGTTATACCTCTCGTATGATTTTCCGCCAACCACTTGATTTAACGAACACGTTAAATACATTTGATATTCATGTGAATGTCATCGGTGGCGGTGAGTCTGGTCAAGCAGGTGCAGTGCGTCACGGCATTACACGTGCATTGATTGACTATGATACAAATTTAAAGAGTACGCTTTCACAAGCCGGCTTTGTAACACGTGATGCACGTGAAGTTGAGCGTAAAAAAGTGGGTCTTCGAAAAGCTCGTAGACGTAAACAATTCTCGAAACGTTAATTG
>RFPQ01000145.1 GCA_009926035.1 Betaproteobacteria bacterium | reverse complement strand
AATTGAAATATTTGATTGAATTAATTTTTCAGGTTGAATTTCTATTTGGTATTGTTTAACTTTTCCACCAAACACATTTACATCTGCAACACCAGGAATTGATAAAAGATGCGGGATAATTATTCGATCTACTACGGTTCTAAGTTCAGTTAAAGATTTTGTTTTAGATGTAATTCCAATACCTAATACAGATGATGCAGCTGATGTTAAAGGTGTGATTTTAGGAATAATGCCTGGTGGCATAACACTTACAATTGAAGCAAGTCTTTCCGATATGACTTGCCGATTTCTAAAAATATCTGTGTGTTCATTGAAGATGATGGTAATTACAGATAGGCCCGGTATAGATTGGGATCTTATTGTTTCAATTCCTATCGTACCACCTAAATTTTTTTCAATTGGGAGAGTTACGAGTGATTCAACCAAATCAGATGAAAGTCCAGGAGATTCAGTTTGAATAATGACTTGATTTGGCGAGAACTCAGGAAAGACATTTAAAGGACTTCTTGAAATTTGATATAGCCCAAATATGATTGCAATCACTGCTAGCCCGATGATGACCCCAGTATATCTTATTGAAAACTTAACAATCGATGACATCATAATGATTTAATCATCATTTTCATTTTTTATTTGATATTTAAATTCTTCTGAAAGTAGAAGTTGGGCGCCATTAATTACAATCAAGTCATTTTCTTTGATCTGTTCTTCTTTAATAATCCAGCCATTTGAACTTTCATTGTCAGTTTCAATAACTTTTCGGAGAAATTTATTTTCACTAGTTTTGACATAAACCCATGCTTGTCCGGCATTCCAGACAACAGCTTCTTTTGGAATTGCTAAATATTTTCCTGATTCGGCAGATAAATTATCCTGGACTAAACTTGCAATTACTTTGGAATCAATTCTTAATTTATTACTATAAACAATATAGAAATAAGTTTTGCCTTTTATAGATTTATCTAATGTAGGTGATTCCGCAAGATAATTAGCTAAAAACTTTTCATTAAGATTATCAATTAAAGCTAAGCTAATAGTTTTAGGCGGCTCATCAACGGTATTTTCTGATAATGTGACTTTTACAATTCTTGCCTTATCTTGAAGAAGAAACTCAAATAATTCCTTTTTTAGGCCCTGATCAATCATCGATAATATAGTTTCACCCCACTGGTTTCTAATGTTTTGTTTGATGCCGCTTACAAGTTCTTGTGTAGCATAAAGTTTTATTTTTGTATTTTCGAAATTGACCTTCACTTCTTGTAACGCTTTATCTGATACGTTTTTATTATCATCATTAAGCAATTTAAACCTCTCGTAATTCTTTTTATCTCTATCGAATTCATTTGTTAAAAGGCTTATCTGATTTTTAATTTCATTAAATCGGTTCTTTTGTTCAATTAGCAAGTCAATATTAAGAACTGTTGCATAATTTGTGAGATTTTTTTTATAAATGGATGTTTGAACAGGGAGTGTTTTGATTCCACTATTTGACTGTATTTCAGAGCTGAGAGTTATAAAATTAATTCCATTAACTGACCTTAATAAAGGCTGAGAAATGCTTGAAGTATCTTTGTCTAATTTGGCATTATTAAATTCATCTCGGCCAAAATACGTTAATAACCATAATAGAATTAAGATTAGTAATACTTGGACTACAAGGAGTGCATTTAATTTATTTTTCATTATTTTTAGAAATACTTAAGGGCTCTTGTAAGAGGGATTCAAAATCAAAGCCTATTTTTAACAATCCAATTTTATTTGTATAAAATCTTCGTTTATATTGCATTGTTACTAATTTTTGTTGTGTTAGCTCTATTCGGTCTATTTCGCCTTGTCGAAATTTGCTTTCGATTGAGCTTTCCAATGCATTTGCAGCGGCTAGATCTCCATTATCTTTTCTTACCAAATCTTTAGCAATAGTATAATTATCCCTTAACCTTGCTATTTCATTAACAATTGAAGTCTGAATTTTTTCTACTTGTAAACTTTCAATATCCCTGAGATTTTTTGCCTCTTCAACCAAATATTTATTTTTTTCTATTGTTGGAATTATGGAAGTTATCCCAAGAAGCCATTTACTAGATCCATAATCAAAAATGTAAGCTGGCGAAAACCTAATATCAGGGTATTGATTTGCAATATTTAATTTTAATTGTGATTCAGAAACTGCATACTTTGCCAAAGCAATTCTTAAATCAATTCGATTAAATAATCCAAGGTTGATAATGTCTCGTTGCTTTGTTTCGTCATCAAGTATTTTATTAAAATTTTTTATTTCTTCATCAAGATTAATTGATGCTAGTCTCATTGTGTTAAATTTTTCAGGTGAAAGTCCAATAATTGCAGCTAATTTTGACTTTGTTTCATTGAATTGATATTGCTCCTCATTTAATTTTTGTATATTTTTATTAAGCTCAATCTGATTAAAATTACTATCTATGGATGCAGTTAGGCCTTGAGCTTTTCTTTTTCTGACCATATTTAAAATTTCATTCTGTAATTTAATTTCATTCCTTAAAATTTGAAGATTTAAGAGGTGTTGCTGATAGCGAATAAAATTTAAAGTAAGATCTGTTTTAATATCCCAAGCAAGTTTTCTAAGCTCCAATCTCTTAACCAAGGATTGATTTTTTGCTTTTTCCTCTCGGATCTTGGCTTTGTCTGCTGTTTCAAATAATGTAGTTAAGCTTAAACCGATCGCATTTCTAGAATTTTCCGCCGTGCCTGTAGTTTGTCTCCCTGTTTCAAAGCCGAATGAAGATGGGGCTTTAATTGGGGCGATAACCTCTTGAATCTTTGCTATATCCCATTCTTTTTTGGCAATTTCGATTTTGGGGTTAAAAAAGAGTGCGCATAGCATAAGCTCCTTTAGACCCCATTCTTTTATGGGTAGCTGATC
>RFPQ01000144.1 GCA_009926035.1 Betaproteobacteria bacterium | reverse complement strand
AATGCCTAATTCTGAGATCATTTTTATAATTTTTTTTGATTCTTCCGAGAATGCTTGCCATTCAATCCCCGCATAAATATCTTCAGTATTTTCTCTAAAAATCACCATATTAGTTTTTTCAGGATTTTTTAAAGGACTTGGGACGCCTTTAAAATATTCAATCGGCCTTAAGCAAACATATAAATCGAGCCCTTGCCTCATGGCCACATTAAGCGATCTGATACCTCCACTCACAGGCGTTGTGAGAGGTCCTTTGATAGACACAACAAACTCTTTCATAGCATCTAGCGTTTCTTGAGGAAGCCAGGTATCTTTACCGTATATTTTTGTGGCTTTTTCTCCTGCAAATACTTCCATCCAAGCAATTTCTTTTTTTCCATCATAAGCTTTTAGTACGGCTTGATTTACCACCTTTAACATCGCTGGAGTAATATCAACACCAATACCGTCACCTTCAATAAATGGGATAATAGGATGCTCTGGGACATTCAAGCTTAGATTTGAATTGACGGTAATTTTTGATGCATTTTTTGGAAGGTTAATTTTGCTAAGCATTCATACTCACTTTAAGTTTAATGAAAATATTATTTAACAAGCCATATGGTGTTGTTTGTCAATTTAGCAAACATGATAACCATGAGACGTTAAAAGACTTTATTCCAATACCTGATGTTTATCCTGCAGGCAGGCTTGACACAGATAGTGAAGGTTTAATTATTCTAACTGATGATGGCCTGTTTCAACATCAAATTAGTGATCCAAAATATAAAATGCAAAAAACTTATTGGGTTCAAGTTGAAGGCGCCCCGAAAGAGAGCGATTTAGAAGATTTAAGGCACGGAGTTGACTTAGGCGACTTTAAAACTTTGCCTGCACAGATAAAAATTATAGATCAACCGAAAGTTTTATGGGAGAGAACACCGCCTATTAGAGAAAGAAAAACCATTCCTACGACTTGGCTTGAAATTAAAATATCTGAAGGTAAAAATCGTCAAGTAAGAAGAATGACAGGAAAAATTGGATATCCCACGTTAAGATTAATTCGTTTTGCAATCGGATCTTATACATTAGTAGATTTAGATTTAGGCGCATATAAAATTATCCATGAATAAAAAATGATTCTAGAAAAATCTTTCTAACATATTTGATCGATTAAATTAAATAAGTTAGCTTTTCGTGCCCATAGACAATAGGTAAAGACTTGCGACTCAATTAATAAGTTAAAGGCTAGAATCGGGTTGTGATAAAATTTACATATACTTACAAAGAAGCGTATATATGTCAGGTAACACTTTAGGCACTTTATTCACACTTACCTCTTTTGGTGAGTCGCATGGCGCGGCTATAGGTGGAGTTGTAGATGGCTGTCCACCCGGTTTAGATTTGTCAGAAGAAGATTTGCAGTTAGATTTGGATAGAAGAAAACCTGGAACTTCTAAGCATGTTACTCAACGCAATGAGGAAGATAAAGTCGAGATTTTGTCTGGTGTGTTTGAAGGTAAAACAACTGGAGCACCTATCGGATTTATTATTCGAAATACAGATCAACGAAGCCAAGATTATTCAAAGATTAAAGATGTATTCCGTCCTGGACATGCAGACTACACATATGCTCATAAATATGGCATAAGAGACTATAGAGGTGGCGGCAGATCAAGTGCTAGAGAAACTGCTGTCAGAGTTGCTGCAGGTGCTATAGCTAAGAAATGGCTACTTAAAAAATATGGCATTAAAATCCGAGCTTATTTAAGCCAAATGGGTGCTATTCAAATCACATTTAAAAATTGGGACGATGTAAATCAAAATCCATTTTTTTGCCCTAATCAAGCTCAAGTTTCTGAATTAGAAAAGTATTTAGATAGTATTCGTGCAGAGAGAGATTCAGTGGGCGCCAAAATTACCGTAGTGGCAGATAATATGCCCGTAGGGTTAGGGGAGCCAGTTTTTGGTAGGCTCGATGCTGAAATTGCCTACGCAATGATGAGTATTAATGCTGTCAAAGGTATTGATATTGGTGAGGGTTTTGGTTCTGTTACACAAAAAGGCAGTGAGCATGGAGATGAATTAACCCCTCAAGGTTTTTTAACAAATCATGCAGGCGGTATTTTAGGTGGCATATCAACCGGACAATCTATTATTGCTCATGTAGCTTTTAAGCCAACTTCAAGCATCCCTCAAGATCGAAAATCAATTAATATTAAAGGCGAAGCTGTATTAATGCAAACAACAGGTCGCCACGATCCTTGCGTTGCAATTAGGGCAACACCCATTGTTGAGGCAATGTTAGCTTTAGTAATTATGGATCAAGCATTAAGACATCGCGCTCAAAATGCGGATGTTGTACCTCAAATACCAAAAATTTAGTGAGTGCTACACATAATCTTCACTGGCGCTTATCGCGTTTTTATTTTTTTTATTATTTTTTTGTAGGGTCTTTTGTTCCTTACTGGGGCATTTATCTTCAATCTCAAAACTTCTCACCTACAAGCATCGGTATTCTTCTTTCTTTATTTCAAATAAGTCGTATTGTTGCTCCTAATTTTTGGGGTTGGCTAGCTGATCATACAGGTCATCGTGTTAAATGGATTAAACTTACATCGTTTTTGG
Source organism: Betaproteobacteria bacterium (assembly GCA_009926035.1). GTDB lineage: Bacteria > Pseudomonadota > Gammaproteobacteria > Burkholderiales > Methylophilaceae > Methylopumilus. Next base: position 307 of record RFPQ01000144.1, on the reverse strand, counting down.
GGCTGATCGGATTCGTTGGTGTTTTTTGGGCAAAAGGATTTTTTTGGATTTTTTTGATAATGTCAGCCTTAAGTTTATTTACGAGTTCAACTTTACCGTTAGCAGAATCTTTAACCCTTGCACATTTAGCAACTACAGATGGACATTACAGCAGAATAAGATTGTGGGGATCGATCGGATTTATTGCGGCATCTTTATTATTAGGCTATCTAATTGATCTTCAAGGAATTAATATTTTGTTGTGGGCTTTATTAGTTGCTCAAGCAATTATATTTTTTTTGTCAAACACTATTCCTGAAACTCAGGA
>RFPQ01000143.1 GCA_009926035.1 Betaproteobacteria bacterium | reverse complement strand
CCAATCACACCAATCTCATCTCTTGCCATTTGCCCTAAGCTTTTTCCGTTACGTCTCATCGAAAAAAATAATGTGGTCATATCTTGGACAGCGCCCCCCAATACAGCGCCTATGAGTATCCATAACATTCCTGGAAGATAACCAAACTGTGCGGCTAATGTGGGGCCGACTAGAGGTCCCGGTCCAGCTATGGCAGCAAAATGGTGACCAAAGACAATCCATTTATTTGTAGGAATAAAATCTTTATCATTTTTTAGTCTTAGAGCTGGCGTTTTTTTATGCTCGTCAATAACTAAAACTTTTGCCGCAATCCAGCTTGCATAAAATCTATAGGCAATCATGAATACGCAGATAGCTGCTGTAATAAACCAAACAGCATTGATGCTTTCATTTCGACTGAGAGCAATCGTCGAAAAAGCAAGAGCTCCTAATATAGCTATTAAAAACCAAACTATATTTTTTAAATATTTTTTAATCATGATGTATCCAAACTTGGTGTTTAAATTAATTTATTGCAATATATCTTTGATATACTTGTTTCCCATTTATTCTTTTAATTATATGCAATTAATAAAAATTAAAAAAACTAATTTCATTGTAAGTACATAAATCTTATCTTGGCAGCTCACAAAATTATTCTTGGCGTTACTGGAGGCATAGCCGCTTACAAAGCTGCTGAATTAACTCGCCTTCTTATTAAAAACGATTTTGATGTTCAAGTTGTGATGACAGAATCTGCTAGCCATTTCATAACACCGCTTACTTTCCAGGCTTTGTCAGGTAAAGAAGTATTAACAAGTTTATGGAAAAGTAATGCTAGCAATGGGATGTCACATATAGAGCTATCAAGGAGTTATGACCTCATTGTGATTGCTCCAGCAAGTGCTAATTTCCTAGCAAAATTAACGCATGGTTTTGCTGATGATCTTTTGTCTTCGTTATGTTTGGCAAGGTCTTGTCCAATTGCTCTAGCCCCAGCCATGAATGTTCATATGTGGACCAATGTAGCCACTCAGCGCAATGTTTCTCAATTAAAGAAAGATGGTGTCTTATTTTTTGGTCCAGACTCAGGCGAGCAAGCTTGTGGTGATGTAGGTCTAGGAAGAATGATAGATACTGAAGAATTATTTAGATCAATTCAAAATTATCTCACGCCGAAATTACTTAAAAACAAGAGATTGTTAATAACTTCTGGTAGCACAATTGAAATGATAGATGATGTAAGAGGTATTACAAATCTTAGCTCAGGTAATATGGGTGCTGCTATCGCTAATACTGCTGAATCTATGGGCGCATCTGTCACTTTAATTACGTCAACACAACAAATTTTTTCAGAAAATATAAATGTCATTCATACAAGTGATGCGCATTCTATGCACCAAGCCGTGCTAGAACATATAAACAATCAAGATATTTTCATTAGTGTAGCTGCTGTTTCTGATTATAAGCCAAAAAAAATATTCAAAGGTAAATTAAAAAAAGATAATTCAGATATGACACTTCAACTTACTCCTACAATCGATATTCTCAAAGAAATAGGATTATCTAAAAATAAAATATTTAAAGTAGGCTTTGCAGCAGAAAGCGAAAATCTGATTGAGAATGCACAAAAAAAATTGAAGGAAAAAAATTTAGATTTAATTGTGGCAAACTTAATTCATGAATCCATGGGCCTTGAAGACACTAAGATTTCAATAATCGATAAAAACAATGTTATTGACGTACCAAAATCAAATAAAATGGTTGCAGCAAAAGCTATTTTGAATGAAATAGCTCATCGCATACATTCGGATAAATAATATGAGTCTAACTATTGATTTTAAAATTTTGGATAAACGTATCGAGGAAATGTTACCTAATTATGCCTCACCAGGTTCAGCGGGTCTCGATCTTCGATCATGCACTGAACACGTAAAAACCATCAATCCTGGCGAAACATTTCTTATCCCCACTGGCATTTCTATCTTTATTAAAGACCCTGCTTATGCAGCTCTTATTCTTCCCAGATCGGGTTTAGGCCATAAACACGGGATTGTTTTAGGTAATTTAGTAGGCCTAATTGATTCGGATTATCAAGGTCAATTGCTCGTTTCTTGCTGGAATCGAAGCGAAAACGCTTTCCTGCTCAACCCTATGGAGCGTATAGCCCAGCTTGTCATTGTTCCCGTTATCCAGGCCAAATTTAACCTGGTGGACGAATTCCCTCAGACTGTAAGAGGTGAAGGCGGCTTTGGAAGCACAGGTAAAAACTAACGAATTCACTTGAAAAGACAGTGGGTTATGTGGTTTAATAGCACTCTTTTTCGAAATTATTGTAACAAATAAAGGATTTAAATTATGGCTCGCGTATGTCAATTAACCGGCAAAAAACCAATGTCAGGAAACAACGTATCTCACGCCAATAACAAGACCAAAAGACGCTTTTTACCTAATTTACAAAACCGTAAATTTTGGGTTGAAACTGAGAATCGTTGGGTTTCAATGAGAATTACTAATGCTGCGCTAAGAACGATAGACAAGCTAGGTATTGATGCTATTGTTAAAAAAATGCGTGCAGCTGGCCAAAAAATTTAAGGAATATATATGCGTGAAAAAATCAAATTAGAATCTAGTGCCGGTACTGGGCATTTCTATACAACAACAAAAAATAAAAGAACGATGCCTGACAAAATGGAAATCAAAAAATTTGATCCTGTTGTCAGAAAACACGTTGTATACAAAGAAGCTAAAATCAAATAATTTTTAAGCTTTAAATCAAACAATAAAAAAGCCAGCTAAAGCTGGCTTTTTTATTTATAAGAGAATACTTTATTACTCTGCAACTACCTCTTCTTTGGGCGCTGGTGTCGAAACCTCAACAATAGGTCTATCTACAAGCTCAACAAAGGCCATAGGCGCATTATCTCCGTCTCGGAA
>RFPQ01000142.1 GCA_009926035.1 Betaproteobacteria bacterium | reverse complement strand
AATGCTATTGGCAATCGACGTTTATTTACATGCAGCAGTTGTGGCTTTAAAGCCAAACAACACCATTGGCAATGCCCTGCTTGTAATGCTTGGGAAGCGCTGCCTTCAGAACCTACTGAGATAAATGAAATTAATTAATGACAGCAAAGCATAAAGTTACCGTAGCTCTTGATTATGCAAATCTTGCAGAAGCAAAAACTTTAGTTTCACAACTTAATCCAGAGTATTGCAATTTAAAAGTCGGCAAAGAATTATTTACAGCAACTGGTCCTTCTCTCATCGAATATCTTCAAACTAAAAATTTCAAAGTATTTTTAGATCTTAAATTTCATGATATTCCCACTACTGTTAGAAAAGCATGTGAGGCTGCGAGTCAATTAGGAGTATGGATGCTCAATGTGCATGCTTCTGGAGGAAGCAATATGTTGGAAGCAGCACTCGAAGGTGTGAGTAAAGCTAAACAGCCACCTCTTCTTATTGCAGTGACTGTATTAACAAGTATGGATCAAAAAACTTTAGAAGAAATTGGTATATCCAGAAATTTAGAAGACCAGGTATTGCATCTTGCTAAATTAACTGAAAAAAACGGACTTCATGGCATCGTATGCTCTGCCAAAGATTTGGTTTTCTTAAAAAATCACTTTAGTCCATCATTTTTGTTTGTAACACCAGGAATAAGAATGGCAGATGATATTGCAAATGACCAAGTGAGAACCATGACGCCTGTTGAGGCTATTAAAGCCGGATCCAGTCATTTAGTCATTGGAAGACCTATTACCCAATCAAAAGACCCATCAAAAACTTTAGAAAAAATTTACATAGAAATTAATTGTAGTTAATTATTTAATACGCATACCAGGCTTGGCGCCTTGATCTGGAAAAAGAACAAATGGCCCTTCTGATTCATCACTTGCAGCAAGTACCATACCTTCAGATAAGCCAAATTTCATTTGCCTTGGCTTTAAATTAGCAACCATGACTGTTAACTTTCCAACAAGCTGATCAGGATTATATTTAGATTTAATCCCTGCAAAAACTTGTCTTGGGCGACCGTCATTAAGATCTAAACTTAACCTTAAAAGACTATCTGCGCCCTCTACAAAAGAAGCTTCTTTAATAAGCGCGACTCTTAAATCAATTTTCATAAAATCATCGATCGAAATAGTCGATTGATCGACTGTTGCCTTTTTCGAAGATTCATTATTTTTATCTAAGGATTCTTTATTTGATTCAATCATCATATCGATATCTTTCTTTTCAACTCTAGTTAATATGTGCTGATACTCGTTAACAGTAATATCTTTCTTATCAAGATCTTTGAATGAATTAAATTCTTTTTCATTAAAGAATTTTGCAATATCTGCCGTAAGTTTTGGCAATACGGGCGCGAGATATATAGAGAGCCTTCTAAAAGCTTCAAGGCTTCGGCTGCATATCACATGCAAATCAGAACCTGTTTTATGTTGTGCATCATCCTTTGCAAGTGTCCATGGTGCCTTTGTGTTGACGTATTCATTTGTAATATCTGCCACACGCATAATTTCTCGAACTGCACGGCCATACTCCCTAGATTCAAAGCAGCTTTTGATTTCAACTTCTATATCTTTACATTTCTGAGTGATAGCAATATATTCTTTTTCAGTTTTTGAATCGTCAAGAAAGAGCTTACCTTCAAAATATTTATGGATGAATCCTGATGTTCGACTTGCAATATTAATAAATTTACCTACAAGATCACTATTCACTCGTGATAAGAAATCATCTAAATTAAGATCTATATCTTCCATAGTACTATTTAATTTAGCAGCGTAATAATATCGAAGGTAATCTGGATTTTTAATATAATCTAAGTAACTTCTGGCTGTGATAAAAGTGCCGCGAGATTTAGACATCTTTTCTGCATTTACTGTGAGAAAACCATGTGCAAAAATCTTTGTCGGTTTTCTATAGCCAGAAAATTCTAATGTTGCTGGCCAAAATAATGCATGAAAATAAAGAATATCTTTTCCAATAAAATGATATAGCTCTGTTTTTGAATCTGCCTTCCAAAACTCATCAAAATTAATTTTTTTATCTTCACAAAGTTTTTTAAAGCTCGCCATATAACCAATAGGCGCATCAAGCCATACATAAAAATATTTACCTGGCGCATCAGGAATTTCAAAACCAAAATAAGGTGCATCTCTCGAAATATCCCAATCCGCCAAGCCAGATTTAAACCACTCTTTCATTTTATTTGCAGCTTCTTGCTGGAGTGTTCCTGAGGATGTCCAATCAGCTAAAAATGTTTCACATTCTGAAAGCTTGAAGAAGTAATGCTCCGTTTCTTTCCTAATTGGAACTGAGCCTGAGACCGAAGATATTGGGTTAATTAATTCTGTAGGCGCATACGTTGCACCACAAACTTCGCATGAATCACCATATTGATCTTTAGCATGACACTTAGGACATTCCCCTTTAATAAAGCGATCAGGTAAAAACATTTCCTTTACGGGGTCGTAAAATTGCTCTATGGTTTTTGTATAGATCTTTTTATTCTGTTTAAGTTTTTTATAAACAGTTTGAGATAGTTCAAGATTTTCAGAGGAATTTGTAGAATAAAAATTATCAAAATTTACAAAAAAATCAGAAAAATCTTTCGAGTGCTCTATATGTACTTTTTTAATCAGCGCTTCTGGTGTAATACTCTCTTTTTCAGCTCTAAGCATAATAGGGGTTCCATGCGTATCATCGGCGCATACATAATAGGCCTCATGGCCTTGCATCTTTTGAAATCTAACCCAAATATCAGTTTGGATATATTCTACTAAATGGCCTAAATGAATGCTTCCATTCGCGTACGGCAAGGCTGAAGTGACTAAGATCTTTCGCATGAATTGAGAAACTTTATTGATTTGACTAAGTCCCTATTCTATCAAATGACGCCTCA
>RFPQ01000141.1 GCA_009926035.1 Betaproteobacteria bacterium | reverse complement strand
CCTTGGGAGAAAAGGTATTTCTAGATCTATCCTCATACCTAGCAAGATTTGTAGTATTTTGGTTTACTCCATCATAAGCTTCATAATGCTCTTGACGGGCTCCCAATGTAAGCGCCCATAACGGCGTTATTTGCCATTTATCTTGAACATAAACAGCATGCGTTTTTGTATTACCGGAAGATAAGGAACTAAAAGTTCCTTTTTGTGAGCCCATCCAATCACTAGATGCATTTACTATTTGCCTTAGCTGATAGTAATCTAAGTGGTAGCCGAGATCAATGATGTGATCTTTTGGACGCAATGTGATGCGACTATCAAATACCGTCCAACCCGTGCCTGAAAGATCCGTAATCTGCCCTGTTTTAGAAATATAAGGATTAGTGAGGGAGGGGTTGGTATTTGAAGTTTCTGACAAATTTGATCGATTACTCAAGTCTCTTCGATAATCATAATCAGATAGTGTCACCTGCCAGTTAAAGAAACCTTTATCATTAGATTTAAAGTCAATCGATTGCATCACGTGAAACGCTTCTGCCTGAGCTGGATTCATTTTACTTAGAGAATAACTTTTCCCGTCAAAAATAACGTTCCCACCATAAATGGAATTTCCCAGCGTATCCTTGATATAACTTTGTACATTTTGTCTACTATCAAGATCCCATAAGCCAATCGTATAAGTAAGCTTAGATTGATTTGAGAATTCATACTGACCTTTAAATTTTCCATTTGTCTGAATAGAAGTATCAATAGCTGTAGCACCGAATATGATTCGATCTTGATTTTTTATGCCTTTATCCCGGTAGGCGCCAGCTATAGTATCCGGTGTAGTTCCTACCCCTTTGCTATCACTTACAGAAAAATCAAGGGGCTGTGCCGTATTTTCAAGTCTGTTCACACTCGCCCAAAAACTGAAATCATTGACTTTATTTCCTACAGAAAAAAATTCACGGTTACCAATCTTGGTTTGATCAGTGCCATAAAGCTTAAAATTTTGGATAAAACTTTGCACTCCAGCATGGGCCTCTAGTCTTTCAGGCATGCGTGTTTCGATATTGATCACTCCACCCATTGAATTTCCAGCATAAAGTGAAGAAAAAGGGCCATACATCATACTTATCCTTTGAATTTCTTCAGGATTTACCATGCCCCATCTTGGAGGGTATGAAAATGAATTCCCAAGTAAATTTGATAAAAGAACGCCATCTGCATAAAGCATGCTTTGTGCGCTAGATATGCTTCCTATGGTTCTTGAGGAAATAATACCGTTTCTATCTCCAATAGACCTTTCTCTCACTTGGATGCTGGGTAAGTATTTTAAAGTTTGAGCAGGAGTTGCAGCATTAACAGTTTCTTCAATTTGCTTTTTGTCATAAGTTTCAACGGTAGCCGGAAATTTCATGATACGGCTATCGACAAAAGAATCTTTGACTGAAATAGTGCCGGTTACTAAATCAGATGTCTCTCCAGACAAAGCTGATGGCACAATACATAAATATAAAATAGCAGGAATAATTTTTCTCTTAAACATTTAATCAATCTCGTAAAATAGAAAAATTGTGCAAATCTATGCACAAGTAATGCATTACTAGTTAGATTAAATAGTTGGCGGAGCTTGCGGAGGGTGAGAGGATCTAAAGTAGGACTGAAGTATTGGGGATTCGTATTCTAGGAAAAATTTCGCAGCATTAGAAATTAAAATTAATCCTAATTGGATATTACCTTCTGGTAAATAACTCTTGTCTGAGGCTATCGAACAATAAGCACAATGAGTCAGATTAATATCTGCATGATTTTTATCTGGGCTCTGATTTTGCGTCGAAACAAATTTAATACCTTGAGAGGTGCAAATTCTCTCTATGTCATGAGTGTTAAGTTTTGACTCAGACGCGTGTGAAATTAATGGCATAAAGGATGTCAAAAGCATTGCAAAAATTGCAATCCAACTTCCTATTTTTTTATATGCATTTTTCATAATCACTAAATTTTAACAGAAATAATTGCTAATTTTCTGAAAAACGCTCTTCAAGCCATGGATCTGCATCATTATGATATCCGCGGACTTCCCAAAAACCTGGCCTATCTTCTGCATGTAATTCAATAGCTTTTAGCCACTTTGCGCTTTTCCATGCATAACGTTTAGGCACTACCAATCTAACGGGGCCTCCATGTTCATTTTCCAAGGGCTTATTAAAAACATGATGAGCCACAATCACATCATCATCTAACATCACTTCTATTGGAATATTGGTCGTGTAATCGTCATAACTATGCAATGTCACGTAATGTGCGTTATTTAATGGCTTAGCCAAGGCTAATATATCTCTTGCTAAAACACCCTCCCATGGCACATCTAACATTGACCAACGCGTGACACAATGAAAATCTGAAATATCTTTTGTTTGAGGTAGTTTTAATAAAGAAGTCCAATCCAAATCAATCTCTTTTTCAACAAGGCCAAACACTTTTAATTTCCAATTACTTTCATCTACTTCAGGTCTAATGCCTAAATCAAGTATAGGAAATTTAGTAGTGAGTGTTTGTCCTGCAGGAATTCGATTGTTTAGATTGGGTTCGTTTCGTTTTAGGCCTTTTTTGGCGAGAGCGATTTTACCTTCTATCAGTTTTTTCCAGTCAGGCATGATTAACTCAGTAAAGGTTTTTTATTTTTTAATGCATCATAAAGAATTAAAGCGACACCTATTGAAATAAAACTATCTGCCACATTAAATGCTGGCCAGTAATAAGCTTCATAGTGAATATAAATGAAATCGATCACAAAGCCATAATAGCTTCTGTCACACAAATTACCTAGGGCTCCACCAAGCACAAAAGCGAGTGCTAGGCATAATAATGGCTGTTTTAATCGCTCACGTATTAATCTAATTATGATAACAATTGCGATCAATGAAACGACGATAAAGAAATATCTCTGCCAGCCAGAGGCTTCACTTAAAAAACTAA
>RFPQ01000015.1 GCA_009926035.1 Betaproteobacteria bacterium | reverse complement strand
CATATTCTCCTAATAGTGTATTCTTTGAAAATTAATCAAAATCGAAAACATGAGTGATTAGCACTCAATGTCATAGAGTGCTAATAATAGGGACGAAAGCCTAAAATTTCAAGTGTTATTTCGTTAAATACATGAATTAAAACATTATTTTTATATGAGCTATTACATAGAAAAGCAAGATTATCGAAGGCTAGGGCAGTCGGATTTGCTTATTTCACCCATTACCATGGGCACCATGACCTTTGGTGAACAAAACACAGAATCCGATGCATTTTTACAGCTTGATTGGGCTATATCACGTGGCATTAATTTTATTGATACGGCCGAAATGTATCCTGTTCCCCCAAAAGAGAATACTTTTACGAAAACCGAAACAATTGTAGGTCATTGGTTAAAAAAACAAAAAAGGGAAGACATTGTCTTGGCAACTAAAGCTGCAGGGCCAAGAAGGGCGCTTAATTGGATTCGTAATGGCCCTAAAGCCTTCGATGAGAAAAATTTACGTGAGGCAGTAGAAGGTTCTTTAAAAAGACTTCAAACAGATTATATCGATCTATATCAACTCCATTGGCCCGAGAGAAATGTGCCTATGTTTGGTCAATATAAATTTGATCCTAATGCTGAAATGGAAGGCTCAAAATTAAAAGAGTGGGTATCAATTCATGAACAACTAGAAGCATTGAGCAAACTTGTGCAAGAAGGCAAGATTAAATATATCGGTATCTCAAATGAACAATCTTGGGGTGTGATGGAATTTATTCGCATTGCAAGAGAAAAAAAATTACCTCTCATAGCTTCGATTCAAAATTGTTACAACCTCATCAATAGAGGATTGGAGTTTGGTATGACGGAAATTTTATATCGAGAAAAAATTGGATTCTTAGCATACTCACCATTGGCTTTTGGCCATCTTACCGGAAAGTATTTAAAAGATATCGACGCAAAAGGACGTGTGACACTCTTCAAAGGCTTTGCGCAAAGATATGATAAGCCTAACGTTTTTCCTGCTGTAAAAGCATACGAAATCCTAGCAACGAAATATGGCATGACTTTAACAGAGATGGCTTTGGCATTTACCTATCACCAGTGGTTTGTTACATCAACTATCATAGGAGCCACATCGCTTGATCAGCTAAAAGAAAATATTGAGGCCTACAGCATCACTCTCTCTAAAGAGTTGTTAGATGAAATTGAAATCATTCATCTCACACATATGAACCCAGCACCTTAATATATGAAGAATCAGTATTACATCGATAGAAGCTTAAAAAGTTTGTGGAATCCATGTACGCAAATGAAAATTCAACAGGCGCAATCTATCATTCCTATTAGGCGCGGCGATGGTGTTTGGCTATTTGACTATGATGACAAAAAATATTTAGATGCAATTAGTTCGTGGTGGGTCAATTTATTCGGCCACAATCAAAGCGAAATTAAAAAATACATCACAGATCAACTTGATCTCGTTGAGCACGTCATGCTCGCAGGTTTAACGCATGAGCCAGCTATACAGCTTTCTGAAAAATTAAGTAACCTCACAAGTCTAAGCCACGCTTTCTATGGCAGCGATGGATCTAATGCGATTGAAATTGCTATTAAGATGAGCGTGCATTACTGGAAGAATAAAGGCCAACCCACAAAAAATAAAATAATTTATTTGGAAAATAGTTACCATGGTGAAACGCTTGGGGCTTTATCTGTGACAGACATTAAACTCTTTCGTAAAAATTATGCTTCATTAATAAAAAAAAATAATCCTATCAAAACGCCCGATTGGCGATATGCAGATAAAGGTGAAACAGCAGAATCTTACGCATTAAGATGTATTCAAGATTTAGAAAGATATCTTGAAGATCATCATCAATATATAGCAGCTTTTATTTTAGAACCCCTTGTGCAATGTGCAACCGGGATGGGAATGTATCACTCAATTTATTTAGCAAAAGCAAGAGAGCTTTGCACCCAATATCATATTCATCTTATTGATGATGAGATTGCAGTAGGTTTCGGAAGAACAGGAAAGATGTTTGCATTTGAACATGCAAATATAAAACCTGATTTTATTTGCCTTTCAAAAGGATTAACCGGCGGCTATCTTCCCTTATCAGCTGTGTTAACAACAGATAACGTTTATTCGGCCTTTTATGAAGACAAGATAGAGAAAGGCTTTCTTCATTCACATAGTTATACCGGAAACCCACTCGCTTGTAGCGCTGCATTAGGCACATTAAATTATTTTGAAAATCATGATGTGATTAATCAAAACCATAAAACCTCAGCTTATATTTCAGAGCGCATGAAGACGTTCTCAATATTACCTATTTCTAATTTAAGAAATATAGGAATGATATGGGCATTTGACCTTGAGGGGGTTACAAAAAAGACACTTAAAAAAATAAGTACGAAAGCCATTGATCGTGGACTTTTAATAAGGCCGATAGGCCATACCATTTATTTCATGCCGCCTTATATTATCAATCATGATGAAGTAGATTTCATGATTGATACTGCTTTTGAAGTTATTCATTCATCCATATAAATATGCGAATACTGCTTCTTATTTCTCTATTATGGTTAGATGCCGTATTTGCAGATTCGGATATTGATGCAATCAATAAAATACTTAATCGCTCAGAACTTTCAAAAGGTAATTACTCTCTTTATATTAAAAATATTTCTAAACGAACTAAAGTTTTTAGTTATAACGAACAAAAAGGTTTCAATCCGGCTTCAGTTATGAAATTAGTTACTACATACGCCGCGCTCCAGCTCTTAGGTCCCCAGTATCAATGGAAAACGGAAGTGCTTTATAAGGGCAATGTAAAAAATAAACATCTTTACGGTGACCTCATTATTAGAGGGTATGGCGATCCCACTCTCACCTATGCAGATCTTTCAGAAATTATTGAGAGAGTTCAACAGCAGGACATTCAATACATTCATGGCAATATTATTTTTGATGAAAGTTTTTTTGGCGAACTACAAAATCAAGATCTTATTGACGATAAAAAATATCGTGCTTATAACGTGAATCCAAAATCTTTCGTTGTGAATGAAAATACAATCAATTTTAATTTTTCAATAAACAATGAAAAAATTAATATACAAACTTATCCTGAAATCCAAACATTAAAAGTCATTAATCATTTAAAACTTTTGGACCAAGGTTGCAACGAATGGAAGGATGCTCTTGGTTACGAGGTGGAAACAAAATCTAATATAACGGAGATTGTATTTAATGGTGCCTTTGATAAAGCATGTGATAGTAAAGATATCGATTTATCAATATTAAGTCACAATCGCTTATCTAAAGAGCTATTTGAAAAACTTTGGAAAATGCACGGGGGGATTATTGAGGGCAATTTTAAAAATACATATCAAAAGGTTACTGATACACATAAGCTATATGAGCATCAATCAAGACCTTTAAGTCTTGTCGTGAGAGATGTAAATAAATATAGCCAAAATCTAATTGCTAGAAATTTATTGCTCACGGTACTCGCAGAAAATAACGGTTCTCCAATCAATGAAAATGAGGCGGGAAGGTTTGCTAAAGAGTTTTTGATAAAGCAAAAATTGAAGCTTGATTCTCTTGAGATGGATAATGGTGCAGGACTTTCAAGAAATGCGAAAATAAGTGCAGAAGATTTATCTTTTTTATTAGAAAAAGCATATAGCGGTCTTTATATGCCTGAATTTATTGCATCGCTTCCAAATATAGGTATTGATGGCACTTTGAAAAACAGAGGAAAAAAATTATCAGTCGCTAAGCATGCTTATTTAAAAACAGGCAGCATCCAAAATGTTAGCGCTATTGCCGGATATATTTTTGATAAAAATAACGATATAAAAGTTTTTGTATTTATGGCGAATGACCCCAAGGCAAATGAATCATCTAAAATACAAGATGATCTAATTGATTGGGCTTATCTTAATTGAACTTGAGGAAGTGTTAATATGCGATATACAAACGTGATTAAATCAATCTTAGCTTTTAGTATTATTTTATTTAATATTGATTTGGTGTCTGCTGAATTACAAATCTCACAAAAGGAAATGAAATTGGAAAAAAATATTACTTCATTAATTATTAAAGATACCGTTCTAGGAAGTGGGCGGCAAGCCGAAAAAGGCCTGGCTGTGACAGTTCATTACACAGGTTGGTTATATGATCCGAATCAAAAAGATGGCAAAGGTAAAAAATTTGATAGCTCACTCGATCGGAATGATCCTTTTGTATTTAATTTAGGGGGTGGTCAAGTAATTCGAGGCTGGGATGACGGGGTGGATGGCATGAAAATTCATGGTAAAAGAACGCTCATCATTCCTCCGGATATGGGTTATGGTTCTCGTGGCGCTGGCGGTGTAATTCCTCCGAATGCCACTTTAATTTTTGATGTTGAGTTGCTCGGAGTTAAATAATGAAAGCCAGAGTTAAATGGATTGAAAATGTATGTTTCATAGGCGAGTCTGAGTCTAATCATTCAGTGATTCTTGATGGCCCTGAAGAATTGGGTGGTAGAAAATTAGGTATGCGCCCTATGGAGATGTTACTTATCGGCATGGGGGGATGTACATCATTTGATGTGGTTACGATCCTTGAGAAATCAAGACAAGCTATTAGTGATTGTTATGCTGAAATTGAAGCTGAAAGGGCTGAGACAATACCTAAAGTTTTTACCAAGATTCACATTCATTTTGTTCTAAAAGGTAAGGACTTGGATAAAGATCAAGTAGAGCGCGCAATTAAATTATCAGCTGAAAAATATTGTTCAGCTTCCATTATGTTATCTAAGTCAGTTGAAATTACGCACGATTTCGAAATTAAAGAAGACATCTAAACACTCAATTAATTTTTAATGATTTTTAAATCAAGCGGCTCTTCATTTTCCATAACAGAAAGAAGGCGATCAATATTTGGATGTTTACCAGGATTTTTTTGTGCGTCTTCAGTATGTTCTGAATATAAATCAAGACCTTCAATTGCAGCATCAAGGGTAATTGCGCCAAAGAGTTTCCAGAGATGTTGATAGACTTTAACAGAGCCTTGGCTTCCTGGTTTATTTTCGATGGTACCTATTAAAATATTATTTTTATAAATTTCTATACGATTAATATGATCTGAATTGTCGAGCGATAATAAAATGTCATTAAATTTTTGCATCGGTTAAATTTTTGCCGAGAGTGTTGTCATAACTTTTGATGTTAATGACATGGCTTTTATGACTTGAGGGGGCAAATCAACACCACCCAGTTCTTTTGCTTTGATTGCATGTTGTTCTTCGTCATCTGCCATAACTTCTAATATTTTGTTTGTTTTTAGATCTTTTTTTGAAATTTTAGTTAAATGACCTGTTAAATGTTTTGTTACTTGTCGTTCTGTTTCAGCTAAGAAACCTAGGTTATATTTTTCACCCAAGGCGCTTGCAAAAGAGCCAATTAAAAAAGAACCTGTGTACCATATAGGATTGAGGAGACTTGTTTTGCCACCTAATTCATGGATTCTCGAATTACACCAATCAAGGTGATCGATTTCTTCCTTGGCAGCTTTTTTCAAAGATTCGGCACCCTCACCGTGTGAATTAAAAAGAAGTTGTCCGCTATACAAAGCTTGGGCGCAAACTTCGCCTGTGTGATTAACTCGCATCAACTCGATTGTGCGTTTTTTTTCTTCCAGAGTTAATTCGGTTTCTTTAACTTTAAGGTCAGGTCTTGGTCTTGAGCTTTTAGGCTTGGCAAACAAAACCTTCAAGCCCTTATCAAACTCAATGATAAGTTGATCTATCATTTATTTTGAATAATCTGAAGACCTTTGAGTATATTCATTGCTTCTTGGAATTGCTTATCCGCTTTACTTCCAGGCTCAATTGGGCCTGATGGAGCATCAGAAGCCTTCTTTTTATCCTCTTCAGGTTTTTTGGCTGGGGAAGTTACTGGCTTACTCTCTTTATCTTTGGGAGTGATATTCGCATCAGCATCTTTTGGATTTGAAAGATGATTTGTGAGATCCGCTTCTTTAGTCATAAATGAAGGATCGCTTCCATCATCAACGATGATGTCAGGCACTATACCTTTAGCCTGAATTGATCTTCCTTTAGGGGTGAAGTATCTTGCTGTTGTCATCTTAATTGCAGTGCCGTTATTCATAGGCAGAATACTTTGTACAGAGCCTTTACCAAAACTTTGCATGCCAACAATCAAGGCTCGCTTGTGATCTTGGAGAGCGCCTGCCACAATTTCAGATGCCGATGCAGATCCGTTATTCACTAAAACGGCCATAGGCGTTGATCTAATATCTTCCGGAAAGTCTTTAAGGTAATCATCTTTGCTACCACCTTTAAGATAATTTTCAGGGGTTGCAGTAAGATGCATTTTTGAATCTTGTGCACGGCCTTCTGTGTAAACAACCAAATCACCCTTAGGCAAGAAAGCGGCAGAGACACCAACTGCAGCATTTAACAAACCACCTGGATTATTTCTAAGATCAAGCAATATGCCTTTAAAAGGAGCTTTATTTTGTTGACGAAGATTTTTTAAGAGTTTGGCTAAGTCTTCACCTGTATGTTCTTGGAATTGTGCAACACGAACATAGGCATAATTAGCTTCAGTAAGCTTTCCTTTAACACTTTGTGATTTGATAATAGCGCGAACTAAAGTAAAAATTAAGGGTTTGATTTCGCCTTTTCTTAATACGGTAAGAACAATACTGGTGCCTGGCTTACCACGCATTTTTTTAACGGAGTCATTAAGTGTTAAGCCTTTTGTAGATGTTTCATCTAATTTCATAATGAGATCTCCACTTTTTAATCCTGCTTTGTAAGCTGGACTATCCTCAATGGGAGAGATAACTTTTACAAAACCATCTTCCATACCGACTTCAATTCCAAGTCCACCAAACTCACCTTGGGTTGCTTGATTTAAATCTTTAAAGTCTTCGATATTTAGAAAAGAAGAATGAGGATCAAGACCAGTAAGCATGCCATTGAGTGCTTCGTTAATAAGCTTTTTGTCTTCTACCGGCTCTACGTAATCAGATTTAATCTTGCCAAAAACTTCAGCAAAAGTTCTAAGTTCATCAATGGGAAGATTATTTTTTTCGGCCTTATCTGCGAAGACGGGTAAATTTAAACTGATCAGAACACCAATAATAGCGCCACAGGCTATGAGGGTAAATTTTTCGAATTTTGAGCGCATGAATGACTTTCGTAATAAGCTATTAAGCATTAATTAAATAATATTTAAGCATTCTGTCTTTTTGTTTACCTTATATCAATAGCCTTTAATAAATATATTTTAAGAATAACTTTGAATTATGGGAACTAAATCTAAAATGCATCAAATTGAAATTCAATTTTGTACACAATGTGCTTGGCTTCCTCGAGCTTCATGGATGATGCAGGAAATACTGACAACTTTTAAGGATGAAATTTTATCCGTTACCTTAACCCCTAAATCGGGCGGTATTTTTGAAATCTTCTTGGATAATCAAAAGATCTATTCTAGATCAGACTTCGGAGGATTTCTCGATATCAAGGATATCAAAAAGTTGATCAGGGATAAAATTAGCCCTGGAAAAAATCTGGGACATACCGAACTTTAAAGCATTTCTTCTGGCTCAACTCTCGTTGCACCATTAAATTTTTTAAGCCAGTAGTTTTTTGTAAGACTTTCAACGCGAATAGTTTTGCCTGTCCGTGGTGCATGAATAAACTCATTATTTCCAACGTAGATACCGACATGAGAGAACTTAGATTTTCGCGTATTAAAGAATACAAGATCACCTGGTCGCAAGTCTTCAAATTTAATTGTTTTACCCATCTTACTGAGAGACCTGGCGCTTGGCGGGAGACTAAGATTTAAAGCTTGTTCAAAGACGTATTTTACAAACTGACTGCAATCAAAACCGGTCTCTGGCTTTGACCCACCTAATTTATATTTAATACCTGTGAGCTCATATGCTTTATCGATAATAAGGGCAATATCACTTTTCCATTGCTGATTATCTTCCGGGTTTATTTCAGAAAGCGGTGCTGTCTCTAAAGCATTTAAATTTGATAAATCAGTTTCCGCCCAAGATGGGTTAGAAAATACAAACACCAAAAAAATGAGTAAAGTTTTGAAATTCATAAATATAGAATTAAGTAATTTCAAAGATTTTACCATTTATAGAGGGTTTATGAAATCGGAGATTCATCTGCATGAGATAATCACACAATAATGAATGAAATATTTATTAAACAATTTTTTAGCGAAAAAGGCGATCTATCTAATAATATAGATGGCTATCGAGTAAGACAAGAGCAGATCGATATTTCGCTCTCAATTGACGAAGCGATTACACATAAAAAAAAATTAATTGTTGAAGCGGGAACGGGTATTGGCAAAACTTTTGCATATCTTGTTCCTGCGTTTCTCTCAGGCGGCAAAATTATTATTTCTACCGCGACTAAAAATCTACAAGATCAATTATTCACTAAAGATATTCCTATGATTAGGGACGCACTAAAAGTCCCTGTGAGTTTAGCCATGCTCAAAGGCAGATCAAATTATTTATGTCATTTGCGATTAGAAAACGCCATGATTGAAGGTGCTTTTATGGCTAAAGAAGATGTCACCTATTTACATCTCGTAAATCAACATGCAAAGCTCAGTGCTGATGGAGATAGAGCTGAATTAGATACTATTCCAGAAAGCTCTTCTATATGGCCGCAAGTCACATCTACTAAAGAAAATTGTTTGGGTCAAGATTGTAGTTTTTATAAAGAGTGTTTTGTCATGAACGCCCGAAAAAAAGCATTAGCTGCAGATATCACTATCGTTAATCATCATTTATTTTTCGCGGATCTTAATATGAAGGAGGAAGGCATATCTGAGCTTCTTCCAAAAGCTAAAACAGTTATTTTTGATGAAGCACATCAGATACCTGATATAGCTTCTATTTTTTTTGGAAAAAATATTTCAACCAGCCAGATCAGCGAGATAGTTCAAGATGGTTTTCAGATCTATTTAAAACATATGAAAGATGTTTCAGATTTTGAACCTTTTTTAAATGACTTAGATAAAGCAAATAAAGATTTTAGACTTGTATTTCCAAGAGAATCTAATCGATACCCCTATCAAAAGATTTCCTCTTTTAATCGATTCGAATCTAGCTATCTAGAACTGATTGAAAAACTTAAAAAAATGATTGAATTATTAACTCTTCACAAAGACCGAGATTCGGAGATCGAAAAGTATTTCGATAGCGTGAATGAAATACTTGCGAGTTTTGATACTTGGCTTGAGGATAAAGATAACAATTCAATTAAATGGATCGAAGTTTATTCGCAGTCCGTGCAACTTAATAATACGCCCTTATCTATTGCTGATATGTTTGCAAGACATATTAATAACGAATCAACTTCATGGATTTTTACATCAGCAACACTCGCTCTAAAAACTAATTTTGATCATTTCAAAAACCAACTAGGCCTAATGGATGCAGATTCAATCTCTAAAGAGAGTCCATTTAATTACGCTGAAAAGGCTTTACTCTTCGTTCCAAAAATAATGCCGGATTCCAATCATGAGAATTTCAACTTTGCGGTTGTGAATCAGATCTATCCTTTTATTAAAGCAAGCAAAGGCAGAGCATTTATTTTATGTACGACATTAAAATCTATGCGAGAAATATTTACACTCCTTCAAGATAAGATTGAAACAGATCAATTAGATTATCCAATCTATCTTCAAGGTGATGGATCAAGAAATCATCTTTTAAATAAATTTAGAGAACACGGCCACGCTATTCTTATAGGCTCCTTAAGTTTTTGGGAGGGTGTAGACGTGAAGGGTGACGCTTTATCATTGGTGGTAATAGATAAATTACCATTTTTTTCACCAGAGGACCCGGTGCTTGCTGCAAGAATTGATAAAATTAACCAAAGTGGCAAAAATGCTTTCATGGAATATCAATTACCTAACGCAGTTATTACTTTAAAACAGGGCGCAGGTCGATTAATACGTGATGAGTTTGATAAAGGAGTTCTTGTGATATGTGATACAAGAATTATTGATAAAGCTTATGGAAAAAGAATGTGGCAGAGTTTGCCCCCTTTTGCTCGAACGCGAGATGATTTAGAAGTTGTCCAATTCCTAGAAAAAATTTAATTTATGAAAATCTTGTCCTTAGACACATCTTCTGAATACATGTCTTTAGGTTTAAAGATAGATGAAGATTTTTATTCGATTAATATCAATGCTGGACAGACGCATTCAGAAATAGTCTTGCCAGAAATAAGAAAATTATTAGAAGAATATCAATTAACGACAAAAGATCTTAATGCTGTTGCATTTGGTAGAGGGCCAGGGTCATTTACAGGCATAAGAATCGCGTGTGGTATTGCATACGGACTTGGTTATGGTGCATCAATTCCAGTTATTGGCGTGAACAATCTTTTAGCGCTCGCTGAGAGTTCTGGTAAAAATAAAGTGATAAGTGTTATTGATGCCAGAATGGGTGAAATATATTTAAGTGCTTATACAAAAGAGAGCAAAATATTTTCAAAGCCGATCGTTGAAGGGGTTTATAGGCCAAATGAATTACCTCAACTTAAAGAATCCGGCTGGACTGTGATTGGCAATGCAATCGAAATATATAAGCAAGAAATAAAAGACCATTTTGACCAACAAATAGATAACTTCGTAGATGGGCCTTATCAAGTAGTCGAATCTATTTCAAAATTGGCCATACCTTTTATTAAAAATGAAATATTTGAGTTGATTCATGCTGAGCCTGTTTACTTAAGAAATAAAGTGGCGTTTACTACCGAAGAGCGAAAAGCATTGAATGCAATTTAGTGACTTTAAAGAAAATGATTTAAGTGCGATCGGCTTGATTGAAAATGAAGTTCATGCTTATCCATGGACGCAAGGTAATTTTTTAGATTCGATAAAATCAAATCACGCATGTTTGATGATGAAGCTTAATGAAGAAATTATAGGGTATGCCGTCATGATGTTTGTATTAGATGAATGCCATCTTCTTAATATAAGTATAAAAAAAAATATGCAAAAAAAAGGCTATGGATCACATTTACTTAATGAAGTTATACGTCGGGCAAATTTAACTCACGCAAAAACAATTTATCTAGAAGTAAGAGTTTCTAATCAAGCTGCTATTAATTTGTATGACAAACATGGATTTAATGAAATGAGCATCAGAAAGGATTATTATCGTGCCAGAGAAGGGCGCGAAGACGCCGTATTAATGGGACTTGTGATTTGATGGACACCGATTACAAAAAAAGAATCTTAAAAGAGCTTGAATTATTTCCTCTTTGGAAATTAAAAGACAAGCCTAATGATGAGCTTTTGCTGAAGCAAAATAAAAAT
>RFPQ01000140.1 GCA_009926035.1 Betaproteobacteria bacterium | reverse complement strand
CCGATCAGTAGAATTTTTTTATTCTTTAAATTTGCATCAAGATTTTGTTCGAGATCTCTAATTAATCCAATGCCGTCGGTATTGTGGCCAATGATTTCTTTATCTTTGAATTCGATTGTATTCACTGCTTCAGCGATTCTCGCGTGATGAGAGTGTGTCATTACGAGTTGATAAGCTTCCTTTTTAAAGGGGAGCGTGACATTAGCCCCATCTAGTTTTTTTGTCATGAGCGTTTCAACTGTACTTTTAAATTCATCAAGAGGAGATAGCACTCCTTCGTAATCAATCAGAAGTCCAACTTCACTGGCAAACATCGCATGGATTTGAGGGGATAGACTGTGATGAATCGGATTACCAATTACAGCAAAATGTTTTCTAATTTCAGTCATGGTGCTTTAACGCATCGATTGGATTAAGGTTTTGAGTATAAGTGTTTTTTAAAAAACTGCCATCTACGGTATTTATGCACTTAATAAGTGCATAAAACTTATATATGCATTTTTTTGGTGCAATTTTTGAATTTTCTCTTTTAAAAACTGAGTAATAACAAACCCTTGCAGCATTATTAGATTGGCACAATTTATGCTTACTATTAATATGTTGAAATGTATTAATGAACTTTAGATTGAATCAAAATTGACGCTTTTAGGAGAATGAAATGGCAATCGCTGATGTAATGAAAAAAATTAAAGATAACAACGTTAAATTCGTGGACTTTAGATTCACGGATACACGAGGCAAAGAACAGCACGTCAGCGTGCCTGTCTCAGCTTTTGATGAGAGTAAATTTAAACAAGGTCACGCATTCGATGGCTCATCGATCGCAGGCTGGAAAGGTATTCAGGCATCCGACATGCTCCTCATGCCAGATCCAGATACAGCCAACATTGACCCCTTCATGGAAGAGCCAACGCTTATTCTCACATGCGACGTTGTAGATCCCACAGATGGTAAAGGTTATGAGCGTTGCCCTCGAAGCTTAGCGCGTCGAGCCGAAGCTTATTTAAAATCAACAGGTTTAGGCGACACGGCTTACTTTGGACCAGAGCCAGAATTCTTTATTTTTGATTCGATCACTTGGTCTCAAGGGATGGAAGGTTGTCATGTCAAGATTAATTCAGAAGAAGCTGCATGGGATTCAGCTACACAACACGAAGGTGGCAATATTGGTCACCGTCCAGGTGTGAAAGGGGGTTACTTCCCCGTGCCACCCGTTGACTCACTTCAAGATGTTCGTTCAGCGATGTCGATTACGTTAGAAGCCATGGGTGTACCTGTTGAAGTGCATCACCATGAAGTCGCAACTGCAGGTCAATGTGAAATAGGGACTAAATTTAGCACCCTCACGCAACGTGCGGATTGGACACAGCTTCTTAAATATGTGGTGTTAAACACAGCACATAATTATGGTAAGACCGCGACCTTTATGCCAAAACCGATCGTAGGCGATAACGGTTCAGGTATGCACGTCCATCAATCGATTTGGAAAGATGGTAAAAACTTATTTGCAGGTTCAGGTTATGCAGGCTTAAGTGAATTCGCATTGTTCTATATTGGCGGTGTGATTAAACATGCAAGAGCTCTTAATGCGATCACGAACCCAGGGACTAACTCATATAAACGTTTAGTGCCAGGTTTTGAGGCTCCAGTTAAATTAGCATATTCTGCTAAAAATCGTTCAGCATCGATTCGTATTCCATTCGTGGAAGGTGACAAAGCACGTCGTATCGAAGCTCGTTTCCCAGATCCAATTGCGAACCCATACCTTGCATTCAGTGCATTGATGATGGCAGGTTTAGATGGGGTACAAAATAAAATTCACCCAGGTGAACCAGCAACAAAAGATTTGTATCATTTATCACCTGAGGAAGATGCACAAGTGCCAACCGTATGTTCATCACTTGAACAAGCGCTTGAGTATTTAGATAAAGATCGAGAATTCTTAACGCGCGGTGGTGTATTTACCGATGACTGGATTGATAGTTATATCAGTCTTAAGAGTCTTAAGATGGAAGAAGTGACCAAGATGCGTATGACACCTCATCCAATCGAATTCGGTATGTATTACAGCTGCTAATTCGTCAGTGGATTTAAAAAAAGACGGCCTGATAGCCGTCTTTTTTTATGCCTTGATTTTAGGATATTTCAATATATGCACTATATGAGTGCATTACCTATCAATATTCCTTACAATAACCTCATAGAGCTCGCGAAATAGACCAAAAAACAACCCCTTAAAGTTGGCTCAAGTTTTGCTTATATATAAATGAAAACGGAATATTCATGAAAAAAAATACGATCCCATCATTAACCCCAGAATTAAAGGGGATTGAGCACTTAGCGAGTGCGGTGTTGCTATGTGATGTTGAGGGTCATATTTTCTACATGAATCCATCAGCTGAAATTTTATTCGGATTAAGTGCTAAACATATTCATAAGATGTCGCTTGATGAAGTATTTCCATATTCCGACATTTTAAAGCTAGCCATTAGCCAAGCTTTAAATAGCGATACTCCTTATCGCGAACACGAATTTTTGATTACAACATTAAAACATCAATCATTTTCTGTAACATGCACCATCACACCGATTCAAAGTGGGTCGATCCGATATATCCTTGAATTCCAACAAATGGATCAGCAATTGAGAATCGCAAAAGAAGAGCGTATGTTGATTCAGCAACAAGCAAACTCCGAGTTGATTCGTAATTTAGCGCACGAAATTAGAAATCCACTCGGTGGATTAAGAGGAGCGGCACAACTTCTTGAGCACGAGTTACCTGACATTTCACTCAAAGAATATACACAAGTGATTATTAAAGAAGCCGATCGCTTGCAGTCTTTGATGGATCGATTACTCGTTCCACATCAAAAACCTAAATATGAGCCCACTAATATTCATGAAGTTTTAGAGCGTGTTCGAAGTTTATTACTCGCTGAATCTCCTGATGAAATAAAAATTCAACGTGATTACGA
>RFPQ01000139.1 GCA_009926035.1 Betaproteobacteria bacterium | reverse complement strand
AAAGCTTTTAGACCCGCTGCAAGTCTCATTATTCAGGATAACTTTCAAGTTTCGAAACAACATTCATCTCGTAATCCAAGATTTAATACGGATGGATTAGCTCCCGCCGGAAGACTTGATATTGATTCTTCTGGTTTATTGGTTCTCACTCAAGATGGAAGAATTGCTAAAACAATTATTGGCGAACAAAGTGTGATTGAAAAAGAATATTTAGTTCGAGTTGAAGGAAAGCTGGTTAACAAAGGCTTGGATTTATTAAGGCATGGTCTTTCACTAGATGGTTATAAGCTAAAGCCAGCTGAAGTTGAATGGCAGAATGATGATCAACTGCGTTTTGTTTTAATAGAAGGCCGAAATAGACAAATCAGAAGAATGTGCGAACTTGTTGGCCTTCATGTTATTGGATTAAAAAGAGTGAGGATTGGTAATGTTTTACTAGGCGACTTACCAACAGGGATGTGGCGATTTTTAGATCAGAAAGAAAAATTTTAAATGGCTATTGCATTAGAGCATTTTAATTTCATTGTTCGAAGATCAACTATTGAAGAAAAGTATCCTGGTGGATGGGATCAATGCTTAATTGATCATGCTTCTTCTCTTGGGACTCGAGTTTGGTATGACGAATATCTCTTTAGAGATGGCGCCATGAATCCTATTGATATGGAAAATTTGGTCAATTCATGGAGAGATATTGGTTTTCAAGCCGTTCTAATTAATGGCGAAAAGAAATGGTTAGATTGTTGTGTAATTGATGAAAGTTTTGAGACTTTATCTTTGTCATGCGACTGGATAGAAATAGATGTTGCAAGGGAGTTTGCATATCTTAAGGATAAAGACCCAGCAGAAATTATGGGCCATCATGGATTTTAAAGATTATCTTTTTTGTATCTTTCAATACCTTCTAGAATCTCTTTGTGCGCATCTTGAGGGCCTTTCCAGCCTTTGACTTTAACCCATTTACCTTTTTCTAAATCTTTATAATGCTCGAAAAAATGCTGAATTTGATTGAGACGCAATGGATTCATATCTTCAGGTTTTTGCCAATGCGCATAGATTGAAAGGATTCTATCTTCAGGAACTGCCAACACTTTTGCATCCTGACCTTGTTCATCTTCCATTTCCAATATCCCAACAGCACGACAACTCACAACCACGCCTGGAATTAAAGGCAATGGAGTAACAACAAGCACATCTACTGGATCACCATCACCTGCGATTGTTTTGGGTATATAACCGTAATTTGTAGGGTAATGCATAGCAGTGCCCATAAATCGATCCACAAAAATTGCTCCTGATTCTTTATCAACCTCATATTTAATTGGATCGGCATTCATTGGAATTTCAATAATGACGTTGAAATGTGTCGGAACATTATTACCAGGAAGAACGTTATCTAAGCTCATAGGTTTGTTGAAAATTAAAAAAAAGTGATTTTAGCATGTTTGAAGCTATCCCTGAATGACTGAGCTAGCTTGATAATTGGCGTCCCCAAGGGGAGTCGAACCCCTGTTCCCTCCGTGAAAGGGAGGTGTCCTAGGCCTCTAGACGATGGGGACCTAAGAAAAGAAGGTGCTATTCTACTATAGAACAGCTTTTGATATAAGGTATTTGGTGGAGATAAGCGGGATCGAACCGCTGACCTCTTGCATGCCATGCAAGCGCTCTCCCAGCTGAGCTATACCCCCAAGTGTTTGATCAAAGGCGCCCATCTTATGTTTTAGAAGTAAGCGCGTCAATCCTTTTAAGATCGGGTGTTTGATTGTTTTGAAAATTCGCTCAAATCAACAATAGGCTGAGGTTTCCAGCCCTTTTTCTTATGTTCAACCACAACATTAGTAAATACGCCACCTCGCACAAAAAATTCGGCACGTAAACGCATAAAACGTGGCTTTGTCGCTTTAACTAGATCATCTAAAATACGATTAGTTACAGCTTCGTGGAAGCAACCCTCATCTCTAAAAGACCATATATAAAGCTTCAAACTTTTAAGTTCTACACATTTTTTATCTGCAATGTAATCAAGATATAGAGTAGCAAAATCCGGCTGCCCAGTCTTAGGGCATAAACAGGTGAATTCTGGGATTTGCATATGAATATGGAAGTCTCGAGAAGGGCATGGATTAGCGAAAGTTTCAAGCTTTTTAGTAGGTTTTGCGCTTGGTTTTTTTCCCAAAGAAAGTGCGTTCATAGATTAAAATAAGGATGTAAAAAAAAGTTATTATACTGTTAATAGATAATACCTACTTCACTTCGATAAAAGAATATTGTGCGACTTATACAACTTAAATTAGCCGGTTTTAAATCTTTCGTAGATCCCACCACTATACAACTTCAAGGCCAAAGAGTAGGTATTGTAGGTCCGAATGGATGTGGAAAATCCAATATTATGGAGTCCGTAAAATGGGTGCTTGGCGAATCTTCAGCTAAAGAAATGCGAAGTGAAAACATGGATTCAGTGATTTTTAATGGATCAGAAAATCGCAAACCAATTTCACGAGCGAGCGTCGAACTTATTTTCGATAATTCTTTGGGTAAAGCACCCACAGAATGGTCACAATATGCAGAAATTTCAGTAAAGCGTGTTATCGAAAGAGAAAAGGGCTCAACCTATTACATTAATAATTTAGCTGTCAGACGAAAAGATATTGCGGATCTTTTTTTGGGAACGGGTTTAGGTGGAAGAGGGTATGCCATCATTGGTCAAAATACAATTTCACAAATTATTGAAGCCAAGCCAGAGGAGCTCAGAAATTACCTTGAAGAAGCAGCAGGTGTCAGCAAATATAAAGAGCGTCGTCGTGAAACAGAATTTAGACTTAGGGATACAAGAGAAAATTTAAGTCGTATTCAAGATGTCTTAAATGAAATTATTCAGCAAATTGCAAAGCTTGAATCACAAGCAGTCATTGCAACAAAATATAATGAATTAACAGAGAAGCACAAATTTCATCAAGCACAAGTTTGGGTATTAAAAAAGCGTGA
>RFPQ01000138.1 GCA_009926035.1 Betaproteobacteria bacterium | reverse complement strand
TCATCGGGAACCATGAAATGAAAATACTCATAAGGACTGATTGCTGTTCTTCAGGCTTAGCCTCAACAATGACATTATTTTTTAGAAGATCAGATACCAACCAAGGATCTGTCGGCGCATAGGTATTAAATTTCTTACCCTCGCTCGTTGTTCCTTTAATTTTGTGGTTATCAATTTCAACTTTGGCAATCTTGCCATCTTTAACCTGCTCCATGAATTGTGAATAGACCAGTGAAGTATCATTTTTCGAAGAGCCCGAAAATTGATTGAAAATAGTCATAAGAATGAGTGCAATCGCAACCCAAATGGCAATACTTTTAAGTGTGTTGTTATTCAATTGATGGATGACCTCGTATCATCTGTTTTAATCATTTTATTTTAAACCTAATTACGTGACTTTATTATGACTTTTTAAGCTTTTGCAAAGCCTAATAAATAAACTTCACTACTACGATCACGAGAAGCTTTAGGCTTCACCGTAATCACCTTTTCAAACTCAGGTCGCATCTTTTTTACCAGCTCATCAAAGTCACTACCTACAAACGTTTTGACTAGAAAATGGCCGCCGGGTTTCAACCATTGCAAAGAAAAATCTAAAGCCAGCTCGGTCAGATACATGACGCTTGGCTGATCTACTGTCTTGATACCTGTAATATTGGGGGCCATATCCGAAATTACAAGGTCTATCGGTGAATTATTTAAGTAGGCTTCAAGCTCTCTTAGAGAGGCTTCCTCTCTGAAATCGCCTTGGATAAAATCAACCTTAGAGATAGGGTCCATGGGCAACAAATCCATAGCAATAATATGGCCTTTACCTTGAAGAAGTTTGGCTACTACCTGAGACCAGCTTCCTGGGGCTGATCCTAAATCAACCACGTTCATCCCGGGCTTGATAAGCTTATATTTTTCATGAATCTCCATGAGTTTATAAGCAGCTCTGGACCGAAAGCCATCCTTCTGAGCTTGTTTCACGAAGGCGTCATTCACATGCTCCTGCATCCAAGCCTTGCTAGTTCTTGTTCTTTTCATCTGTTAAAATCGATTCTTTAGATCTTTAGAAGTTTTCCGCCTTGAATTCAAAAGCCATTGCATATCTTCGAAGCTTAGCTCACACATTAAATCCAGTTGTCAGAATTGGCAATAAAGGCTTAACAGCATCTGTCATTAAAGAGATCGATCTTAGTCTTAAAGCTCATGAATTGATTAAAATTAAAATCCAAAATGACGAAAAGTCAGTTCGTGAATCCATGTTAAATGAAATATGTGAGGCACTTCAAGCGACTGCTGTCCATCATATCGGCTTACAAATTATTGTTTATCGGGCGGCGTCAGAACCTAAGATTGTATTGCCCAAATAATTATCTAATTTTTAAGATAGCAAAAATACCTAAGAAACACTCAAGTAAATAAGCAACACTTGAGATGCCATGCCAAGTTGCAAATCGATCTGCGAAGACACTCTCCATGACATCTTTTGGCATCGCTTCTAATTTGAATTTTTCTAACAATGGATTAATGCCTAAATGACTAATCAGAATAAGAAGAAGCATGAGCAAAATAATCCAGAAGAAACCTTGTTTTAATGCATTTGTACCATACTGATAAACACGTTGAATCAAAAGATAGATACTAGCGGCCATACCCACATAAGCCATCATTCGAAAAAGCTCTCCTGCAATATTGCCTGCGAGTTGCGCCTCAGGAATCAGTTTGAATAATTCATAAGCCACAATACCTACTACCCACAAGCCACCTATCCAAAAGGTCGCGGTAATGATTGCTAAATTTTCTAACCATTGTTTCATGATGTTTTTAGTTTAATACAAAAATGGGTTTCATTTATAGATACTTGATATCGAGTATCTCATAGGATTTAGTACCGCCCGGGGTATTCACTTCGGCCACATCCCCAACAGCTTTTCCAATAAATGCTTTTGCAATCGGTGAATTGATTGAAATCTTTTTCTGTTTAATATCAGCCTCATCATCCCCTACAATTTGGTATATAAAGATATTGTCTGAATCAAGATCTTGTGCCTCAACGGTTGAACCAAACACACATTGATTCTCACCCACAATAGTCGAGGGATCGATCACCATCGCATTTGATAATTTTGCTTCAATTTCTGCAATACGACCTTCGATAAAACTTTGGCGTTCTTTTGCGGATTCATATTCAGCATTCTCAGATAAGTCGCCTTGCGCTCTTGCTTCTGAAATAGCTTGGATAATATTTGGACGATCAACACTTTTTAAACGCTGCAATTCTTCTTTAAGAAGCTCAGCGCCTTTGATGGTCATGGGTATTTGTTTAAGCATATTCATTCCTATTAAAACAAAAACCACGCTCTTTAAATGGAGTGTGGTTTATAAAAATTGAGTGTATTTTAACTAAGTTCTTTATGCAAGCTTTGGATAGAGGTGACGGTAATCTCTTCTACGAAGTTCATACCAATACATGCCGCTTTAGCACCTGCAATGGTTGTGTAATAAGTGACTTTATTTTGTAATGCGTATCTACGAATTTCATACGAATCTGCAATGGCACGTTTATCTTCCGTCACATTGACGATAAAAGAAATCTCATTGTTCTTAATCATGTCAACAATATGAGGCCTTCCTTCTGCGACTTTATTGACCGGCTCAACCTTTAGTCCTGCATCCATCAATGCTTTTGCAGTGCCCTTCGTTGCCACAATCTGAAAACCTAATTGATCTAATGATTTCGCAATCTCAATCACCTTATGGTGGTCTTCACGACGCACACTGATAAAAGCTTTTCCATCTTTGGGTAGTTTTGTAGAAGAGCCAAGTTGAGATTTAATAAACGCTTCCGCAAATGTTTTACCTAAGCCCATGACTTCACCTGTTGATTTCATTTCAGGTCCTAAAATCGTATCCACACCAGGGAATTTAATAAATGGAAATACGGCTTCTTTCACAGAGAAGAATTTAGGCACAATTTCTTTCGTCACTTTTTGTGACTTAAGACTCATACCAACCATATTGCGTGCTGCAATTTTAGCTAACTGTAACCCGCATGCCTTAG
>RFPQ01000137.1 GCA_009926035.1 Betaproteobacteria bacterium | reverse complement strand
ATCCACTGAGCTACGGTGTCATTACCCTAAGCCATTGAAATATCACAACTTCGGTTAATAATAATTTCAGTTACTTCTTACTAAATTACACGAAATTAATCTTCATTGCGATAAATTTGCGATGAGAAACTATCGTGCATTTTAGTTCTTAAACCTCCGAAACTTGAAAAACCTCTATTTTTTCAAATTATCTTTTTTTATATAACTTCAATAGAGCTTTAATGCCTTTGATAATAAAAAAAATGATAAGGCCTGCGTTAATAATGTAAAAAACAAAAATAGAAATATCAATCAAATTAATCTTTGAAATCCATTCCAAAAAATCTACTATGATTTGCATAAAAAAATTGCACCTATATTAATTTATGTATTTAATCTTATACAGCCTACTGAAATAAATAAACTTTTATGTATAAGAAAATTTTACTAACCGACCTTTCGGTCTTCAAGGGTTTTAAATTTTCCTGCAGCACAAGATGCTGCAAATGCATTTGGTTTGACCATTGGAATCACATTACATGTGCCACGAATATAGCCAATAGCCTCATGAATGACACAATTAGAACCAAACATTTCATCTGGATTGATATCGAGATGAACTTCTACAGCTCTATCCTCTAAAATATCGGCTAATTTAAGGTACAAGTCGGATACTTTATATACTTCGTTCATTAACCTATAGCGAGGTTTATTCATTTTTTGATCATAATCTCTCTCACGCGCTACTTCGCCAAAAATTTTGCATCCGTTATTGCCATTAATATGAACGACTATTGCCATGACATAATCTGCATACCAATCATTTTCGATTCTAATTCTTTCAGAATCACAACCAATATAAATTTTTGATTCTAAAGTTTGTGCCTCAATAAAATCTCGAACCTCTTCTAAATTTATTTTTTTCATTATTTATTTAATAGTATTTAACAAATTAGTTTCTTCATGACGGCTGTAAATCTGAATTTTTTTAACGCCTTCGCTTCTTCCAAGTATAATCCGACCCATCGGGACACTTTCCTTGAGCGACAAAATCAACACCAAATAACCCAATGATTTCAATGCCATGCCCTTCAATAGTGACTAGCTCATTCATTTCCTTAGCTGACTTCATAGCATCATCTAGAGTCATCACTTCGATTATTTTTGTTTTGCTCTTAACTTTATACATTCTGATTAAATTGTCTCAGGCTTTATAAGAAAAACATCTAAAAAATCTTTTACGTGATAAATCCTCAGGTAATTTGTAAAGCTAACTTATTGACTATATTTTGCTCTATTTAATACACAGAGTATAGTAATTATCCTATGAGATATTTCTCTTATTTCTTTTTTTTGTATCTTTATTCGATAGCAACAAGTCATGCAGCGAATGATTCATATTGCTACTCAATCAGAAACTCTGACCAAAAAAATTCCTGTCTCGCTCTCGCAAAAAAACAGGATAACTACTGTTATTCGATTCGTGAGCCTGACTCAAAAAACTTATGTTTGGCACAAATCAAGAATCAGAAAAGTTATTGTTATAGTATCCAATCAAATGATATTAAAAATCATTGTTTAGCTATACTAAAATAGGATTGAAATGAAAAAACTAAATTTATTTCTTGCTCTAGTCTTTGTAAGTTCGTCTGTTTATGCCGAGCGGATAAAAATTTGGGAGTCTGATACGAGTGAGCATTTTATAAAATCAGATACAGTGAAATATAAAGGTAAATTGGTAACATTTTGGTTGTTGACGAATAATTATTTGCCAGATGAATCAGGTCACTTATCTTACAAACAAAAAATTGAAATTGATTGTAGTTATGATCAATTAAGAATGCTCGCACAAATAGGTTATCAACAAGCTATGGGATCAGGGACATCAACACGTTTCCGCAAAACTTATGAAGAATGGGCCGAAATTATGCCCGAGAGCCTTGGTGGTGAGCTTTATAAGTCTCTTTGCACAAAAAAAATAAAATAAAGTTAATTGCGATCAAATTGCGATATTTCAATAAAAACGTTACAAATTTTGACCTCTTAACGTTCAGAAGATTGGCGCCCTCGACACGAATCGAACGTGTGACCCTCCCCTTAGGAGGGGGATGCTCTATCCACTGAGCTACGAGGGCAAAATTTTAAAATTACTTTTGTAACACTTTTTTTAAAACTTGAATGCCAAAATTAACACCAAAGCCATTCACTTCACTTATCGCCGCTCCAAGGCCACCTTTTCGGTTGCTCGATGAAAGATCGGTATGTAACCAAGGCACATTGTTTTCAATAAAACGATGTAAGAAGCGAGCTGCATGGATATGATCTGCACCGCCTTCGAGAGTGCACTGCTTGATATCTGCAATACCACTGTCAAGATCTTCTTCATAATCTTCATCAAATGGAAATGCAGCTATTCGCTCTCCTGCTTCACTTCCAGAACCGACTGCCAAACAAGATAATTCAGGCCGATTTGAAATGACTCCGCTATAACGGTCACCCAATGCTGTTGCCATGCTGCCTGTGAGTGTTGCAAAATCCATCATCATGTCAGGTTTTAAACGGGAGGCTAGCGTTAAAGTATCCGCTAAAACCATACGCCCTTCTGCATCGGTATGAATAATTTCAATTGAGGTGCCATTAAGAGATTTCACTACATCGTTTTGTTTATAGGCTTTGGGGCCAATATGATTCTGCGCAATCGCTAGCCAGCAATCAATTTGAATAGGTAATTTTAAAAGTGTTGCACTTAATAAAATACCCAGAGAGACTGCCGAGCCATTCATATCTTCATGCATACCATGCATATAACGTGCAGGTTTTAAATTGTGCCCACCTGTGTCAAAACAAATACCTTTACCAATCACTGCAATATTTTTCTTAATTTGTTTGGGCTTATAGGTTAAATGAACGATCGCTGCATCTTGCGGCTCAGAACCTTGACCTACTGCCACAAAAGAACCGGCACCTATCTTCTTTAATTTTGCCATATCAAATTCTTCAAATTTCCAGCCATTTGATTTTGCAAGTGATTTGATTTTTGTGCGATAGATTGATGGCGTTAATTCGTTAGGTGGCAACAT
>RFPQ01000136.1 GCA_009926035.1 Betaproteobacteria bacterium | reverse complement strand
GTGCTTTACAATTTTTATTCAATTTATCTCAAAGAGCATGGTTATAGCGGAGGCACAATAGGGTGGCTTTGGGCGATTGGCGTCATCTGCGAGATTTTTATTTTTATGTTGATGCCAAAAATTTTACATCGCTATTCACTAAAAGCAATTTTACTGATGAGTTTATTTCTAGGTGTCATTCGATTTATTCTTATTGGAGCCTCTCCCGATCATCTTTTTTTATTACTCATAGCACAAATGTTTCATGCTGCAACTTTTGGAAGCTTTCATGCGGCATCTATTGAAGTTATTGCTTACTATTTTAAAGGCCAGAATCAAGCAAGGGGACAGGCAATATATAATAGTGTAGCTTATGGCATTGGTGGCACTGTTGGAGGATTAGGAGGAGGTTATTTAATTCAATATCTTGGAGGACAGATTGGATTTATGATTGCTGCCATATCTCCATTGATTGGATTTTTAGTGATTTGGTTTGGATTAAAATTAGATATAAAAGGAAATAAAATATTTGGCTAAATAAATTAGCTGAAATTACCCTTCAATTAAAGCGTAAGCAGAGTGATTATGAATGGATTCAAAGTTTTCAGATTCCACCACGAAATGATCGATTCTTTTTTCTAATTTTAATTGGGCTGCGACATCTCTCACCATATCTTCAACAAATTTAGGATTGTCATATGCTTTCTCAGTCACAAATTTTTCATCAGGTCTTTTTAGAAGGCCATAAAGCTCACATGATGCTTGTTTTTCAATAAGTTCAATTAATTCTTCAATCCAAATAAATTTATTAATTTCAGCGGTGACCGTGACATGAGATCTTTGATTGTGTGCACCATAATCTGATATTGTCTTCGAACATGGGCAAAGGCTGGTTACCGGTACAACTACTTTAATTGTATTCTTAAATTTTCCATCAATAATTTTTCCAATAAAACTTACATCGTAATCCAAAAGGCTTTTAACCCCAGAAATAGGCGCGGTTTTATTAATGAAATATGGGAATATCATTTCGACGTCACATGACTTAGCTTCAAGTCGGTCAATCATTTCTCTTAAGATATTTTCAAAAGACTCAACGGATATTTCTCGCTCATTCATGTTTAGGATTTCTACAAATCTAGACATGTGAGTACCTTTAAAATTGTGCGGCAAATAAACATACATATTAAATGTTGCAACAGTGTGCTGCGCTCCACCTGTTTTGTCTTTGACAAGCACAGGATGCCTTATAGATTTAATGCCTACCTTATCAATATCTAAACTCCTTAAATCAGGGGTGTTTTGAACATCTTCAATTGGGCATGTGTGATTGTTTTTTATCATATTAAAGTGTTAAGTATTAATACTTGAGTGTAACACTAGGTTAATTTTTTCTCAATTGATTTAATAATAGAGGAAGCATCCAAACCATATTTTTTACGGAGTTGTTCTTGACTACCTTGTTCGACAAATTTATCAGGTAAACCAAGGCGTAGTGTTTGACATTTTAAATCATACTCGCTGATAACTTCTAAAACTGCTGATCCAGCACCGCCTGATATTGCATTTTCTTCTAATGTGACAAGGAGCTTATGTGATGACGCTAAATTGCGAATTAATTTAATATCGAGAGGTTTTATAAATCTCATATTAACTATGGTCGCCCCAATTTTGTCTGCGACTTTTAGTGCTTCATTTAACATATTGCCGAAAGCTAAGAGAGCAACTTTTTTCCCTTTTTTAATAGTTTCTGCTTTACCAATCGGGATAGCTGTCATCTTAGATTTAACTATTGCGCCTGGCCCCTCACCTCTTGGATAGCGAACTACTGAAATACCATTAAATTTAAATCCGGTAAAAAGCATTTGACGACATTCATTTTCATTACTTGGCGCCATAATCACAATATTTGGAATACATCTTAAGAATGACAAATCAAAACTACCTGAATGTGTAGGCCCGTCTTGGCCTACAATTCCAGCCCTATCGACAGCAAACAACATAGGAATATTTTGTAAGGCGACATCATGGATTAATTGATCGTAAGCTCTTTGAAGAAAAGTTGAGTAAATAGCAATGACAGGTTTGTAATTTTCGCAGGCAAGCCCTGCTGCAAAAGTTATTGCATGCTGTTCAGCAATCCCTACATCAAAAAAACGATCTGGAAATTTTTCAGAAAATTTATTTAAACCAGAGCCATCTGACATAGCAGGAGTAATTGCACACAGTTTTTTATCAATCATAGCCATGTCAACAACCCAATCGCCAAATACGTCGGTGTAAGAAATCTTCTTTATTTTAGATGGTTGAGTGCCATCATCTAGATTAAATTGACCTATGCCATGAAATTTATTGGGATCAATTTCTGCAGGTTCATAACCATAACCTTTTTGGGTGGCGACATGAAGGAACTGAGGTCCTTTTAATTCTCTAAGATTGCTGAGCGTATCAACTAATGCGTTAATATCATGGCCATCAATAGGACCTATATAGTTAAAGCCAAACTCTTCAAATAAAGTGCCTGGAATTACCATGCCTTTGACATGCTCCTCAGCGCGCTTCGCAAATTCAAGCATAGGAGGGATTGCAGATAAAACTGCTTTACTTGATCGTTTAATACTCCCGTAAAGATTTCCTGACATAAGTTTCGCCAAATAGTTGTTGAGCGCGCCTACGTTTTTAGAGATCGACATATCATTATCATTCAAAATAACTAAGATATTATTCTTAGAGTCTCCGGCATTATTAAGACCTTCAAAAGCCATGCCCGCTGTCATGGCTCCATCACCAATGATCGCAATTGCTTTGTGATTCAAGTTTTTCTTTTTAAGAGCTTCAGCCATTCCTAAGGCGGCTGATATTGAGGTGCTTGAATGACCAGTGCCAAAAATATCGTAACCACTTTCAGCTATTTTTGGAAAACCTGAAATTCCAGACATGGCCCTTAATGAGCTCATTTTATTTTTTCTTCCAGTTAGAATTTTATGAGGGTAAGTTTGATGTCCAACATCCCAAATGAATTTATCCTGAGGGCAATCAAATACATAATGAAGCGCTACAGTAAGTTCAATAACACCAAGATTTGATGAAAGATGACCGCCTGTTTTTGAAAC
>RFPQ01000135.1 GCA_009926035.1 Betaproteobacteria bacterium | reverse complement strand
AAGGTTACAACTCGAAAAATAAGGAGCCTGTTCTTAAAAACAAATTAAAGCATTGGTTAGCACAAAAAGAAGAGGTAATAGCATACGCTCAAGCTAGAGTACATGATGGTGGTAGCGGTGCAGTTATTGTTTTATTAAGCGCACATTAAGCCTCACCAAGGAAGCCTCCGCTTTGATGTCTCCATAGTCTCGCATACAAACCTTTCTTTTTAATAAGATCAGTATGAGATCCTTCCTCAATAATCTTACCTTTGTCGATTACAATGAGTCTATCCATTGCTGCAATAGTTGATAGTCGATGTGCAATTGCAATTACTGTTTTACCTTCCATGAGTTGATAGAGGCTTTGCTGAATAACAACTTCAATCTCTGAATCAAGCGCACTTGTTGCCTCGTCTAACAACAATATCGGCGCATCTTTTAACATAACTCTCGCAATAGATATTCGCTGCCTTTGACCGCCTGATAATTTAACGCCTCTTTCTCCTACGTGTGCTTCATAACCTTTCCTAGAAAAATTATCCTCTAACTGCATTATAAAATCGTGTGCCTTAGCTCTTTTTGCAGCATCAACCATTTGTTTTTGAGTTGCATTAGGTCTACCATATACAATGTTATCTTTAACGGAACGGTGGAGAAGAGAAGTATCTTGAGTCACCATACCAATTTTTTCTCTTAAGCTATTTTGCTTAACTTTAGAAATATCTTGATCATCAATTGTGATCATGCCTGCTTTAAGATCATAAAATCTTAATAGTAAATTTACGAGCGTAGATTTTCCTGACCCAGATCTTCCAACTAAGCCAACTTTCTCACCTGGATTAATATGTAAAGAAAAGTTATGAATAACAGATTTTTTTTGGTTAGGATAATTAAAAACAACATTTTGAAATGAAACCGAAGCCTTATTTATCTGGAGATCTTTTGCACTTTTTTCATCTTTAATCTCTTGATGCATTGATAAAGTATTTAAACCATCTTGAAGTGTTCCCACTTGTTCATATAGCGAAGTCATCTCCCACATCACCCAATGCGATATACCATTTAATCTAAGAGCCATGGCGGTAGAAGTTGCAATCACGCCCACCATGATTTCGCTACTCGACCAGAGCCAAATTGCAGCAAAAGCAGTACCAATCACAAGAAGCATACTGAGCAAATGGTTAATGACTTCAATCCAGCTAACTAATCGCATTTGCTTATTTACACTAACTAAGAATTCCTTCATAGCCACTTTTGCAAAATTAGCTTCCCGTCCTGCATGTGAAAATAGTTTGATTGTGCTTATATTGGTATATGCATCTGTAATTCTTCCAGTCATTAAAGATCTAGCATCAGCTTGATTTCTTGATAGCTTGCTTAAGCGCGGCACAAAATACACTAAAGCCAAAATATAAAATATTACCCATCCAATAAAAGGAAGCATTAATACATAATTAAATTTGCCAACAACCAAAATCATCGTAAGAAAATAAATCACAACATAAATTAATATGTCAGCCAAAATAAACCATAAATCTCTAACAGCAAGAGCTGTTTGCATAACTTTTGCAGCAACTCTTCCTGCGAATTCATTTTGATAAAAATTCATGCTTTGATTAAGAAGCAAGCGATGGAAATTCCAGCGCATGCGCATCGGGAATGCACCAGCAAGTGATTGATGCTTAATTAATGTTTGAAATAAAATAAGCACCGTACTTAAAATTAAAATTAGGGAAGCAGATAAGAGCATTGAAAAATGCTGGCTCCAGAAATCATTTCGACTTGAATGATTTAAGAGATCAACAAGCGATCCCATGTATGAAAATAAAACAGCTTCGAACCCGCCTATAAATGCTGTTAGTAAAGCCATACATAAAATTAGCCATCTAAGATTTTTCGTGCACGACCAAATGAATGGTAATAAGGTTTTAGGTGGGGTAACTAAAAAATCTTCAGGAAATGGATTAAGTAGCTTTTCGAAATGCTTAAACATGAAAAAGCTTAATTAGACTCTATTAAACAGATAGCTTGGGCTGCAACGCCCTCTCCTCTACCAGTAAATCCGAGGGTTTCAGTAGTTGTCGCTTTAATATTGACTCTATCTAAATCTATATTGCAATCCGATGCAATATTCTTTTTAATTTGATCAATATAAGGGGTTAATTTAGGCAATTCACAAATCACAGTCGCATCAATATTCACAATAGAATATTTTTTTTGCTGAAGGAGTGAAATGACTTTTTTTAAAATTTCTCTTGAATTTATATCTTTAATGAAAGGATTTGTATTTGGAAAATGCTTTCCAATATCACCTAAAGCAGCCGCGCCGAGAATAGCATCTGATATGGCATGAAGAAGAACGTCAGCATCTGAATGACCGTCCAATCCCTTACTGAATGGAATATCAACGCCGCCAATGATACATTTTCTTCCATTCACCAATTGATGAACATCAAAACCTTGTCCGACTTTTATCATAGTAAATACCTATTTATTTATTAAATGTTCAAGGATACTGAGATCCTCCTGGTAGGTAACTTTAAAATTTTTAAAATTGCCTTTAATTAATTTAGGTTTCACGCCTAAACCCTCAATCGCCTGAGATTCATCCGTTGGAATTCCATCAAACTTTTCTAACGCATCACTTAACATTTTATATCGATACATTTGTGGTGTTTGTGCTTGCCACAAATAATCTCTTGAGGGTGACTCAACCACCCTATCTTCCTTATCAGATTTTTTTATAGTATCTGCTATAGGATAGGCCAAGAGACCACCTACCGAATCATCTTTTAATGCATCTATTAAACGCTCTACATCTTTTTCTTCTATACCAGGTCGAGCAGCATCGTGAACCAAAATCCAATCACTTTCATCTACATAACCTTTTATTATTTTTAGTGTATTAAGTACTGTATCGGCTCGAGATTCACCGCCACAATAGTGAACATTTACCTTTGATGATAAAGATAGGTTAAGTATTTTCCAGATTTCATCATTTGGATGAAGTGCAATGTGAATTGAATCAACGAGTGGGATATTTTGAAAAACTCTAAGCACTCTCTCAATAAAGGTTTGATTATGAATTTTAAGATATTGCTTAGGCTGGCCAAGTCCCATTCTGAAACCTGAGCCT
>RFPQ01000134.1 GCA_009926035.1 Betaproteobacteria bacterium | reverse complement strand
ATTTAATATTTCTAGTGAAATATCTACCT
Source organism: Betaproteobacteria bacterium (assembly GCA_009926035.1). Taxonomy (GTDB): domain Bacteria; phylum Pseudomonadota; class Gammaproteobacteria; order Burkholderiales; family Methylophilaceae; genus Methylopumilus. The sequence continues at coordinate 3,110 of RFPQ01000134.1, read as the reverse complement.
CAGGATATTTGCTACAAAATGAACCTAAAAATTTCGGAATAAAGTATTTTGCAGTACTCACAACTGCAACTCTTAATCTACCTTTTGTTAAGCCTTTTGTTTGGGTCACATGTTGCTCAAAAGCTTCCCATCTATCTATGGTCTCTCTTGCCGTTTTTTCAAATTCGTGACCTAACGCTGTTAAATGAATTTTTTTTGAAATGACCTCAAATAATGGGGATCCAATTTTTTCAGTCATGTCTTTCAACTGCATAGAAGCAGTGGGCTGGGTGATATGCATCATCCGCGCTGCTTTCGTGACACTTTGTGTTTGAACAAGAGCTATAAATAATCGCAATTGTCTGAAAGTTATATTCATAGATTTATATCTATATATAAATAGTTAATTATTGATTTTACACTATGAAATATTATTCATACAATCTTGGCTATGAATAACTTTCTTGATCCAGCAATCTTATTTTTTATCTTTGGCGTTTTAGCAGGATTTGCTAAATCTAATTTAGAAATCCCGCAGCCTATTGCTCGATTCTTATCCCTTTATCTTTTAATGGCTTTAGGATTAAAAGGTGGATTTGCTCTTTATGAATCCGGTATTACGACAGAAGTCCTTACGAGCTTGGGTGGCGCCATTTTTATGGCGATACTTGTGCCTTCAATCGGTTATTTAATCTTAAGTCAAAAATTAAAAAAATTAGATGCTGCAGCTGTAGCTGCAACTTACGGCTCCATTAGTGCTGTCACATTTATTACAGCCTCTCAGAATTTGGACGAATTAGGCATTCATTATGGAGGTCATATGGCTGCGGCTATGGCTCTCATGGAGTCACCAGCTATTATTTTTGCGATCATTATTGCGAGCAAAATTAGATCAGAGCAACAAACTCATGATATAGCTCGTCCCAGTTTAGGTAAGATTTTTCATGAATCATTTACCGACGGAGGTCAGCTTTTACTTTTAGGATCAATGGTCATTGGTATTATTAGTGGTGATATCGCTCATGAAGTATTAGCACCATTTTCTATTGATTTATTTAAAGGTATTTTGTCTTTCTTCTTGCTTGATATGGGACTTCATGCCGCACGGAATATTTCTGAATTAAAAAATAAACCTACAATTTGTTTTTATTATGCGATTCTGGCACCCGTCAGTCACGCAATCGTTGCGCTTATTTTGGCAAAGGTACTTGGGCTTGAGTTAGGTAATGCTATTTTATTGATGGTATTATCTTCAAGCGCCTCTTATATCGCAGTACCTGCAGTATTAAGACAATCCTTACCTGAAGTAAGCCCAGCTTTGTATATGGGTATGTCTTTAGGGCTCACATTTTCATTAAATATTATTTTTGGAATTCCGCTTTATACATATCTCGCGCAACTATGGATATAAAGTATAATTTTCTTATGCGCCTCTTATTTTTATTATTCTTTTTGGGATTTGTATCAAATAGCGCATGGTCCGCTCCCCAATATACTTTGCAAGATCTTATTGATATTGCCAAAAGAGAAAATCCTATCTTAGACGTTTTAAAAGCGAAAGAAGACGCTGCAAGATCAAGTGTGATCACGGCTGAATCTTACCTTAATCCAGAAATTGAAATCGGCACAGGCCCTTCTCGTTTTAGGACGCCTAATTCTAGTGCTAATCAGCGTCGAAATTACGGCGTCAATTTGTCACAACCCCTAGAATTTCCTAATGTGCGGGGTGCAAAAAAGGCTGTGGCTGAATCACGAGTAAATTACGCAACGTCAGTAACTGAATCTACCATAATTAATTTATCCTTACAGATTAAAAAAGCTTTTTATGATGTGCTCCAAAATGAAGCTATTTTAAAAATTGCGGAAGGTGATCGCGACGCTTTAAATAATATTCGAGAAAAAGTTGCTTTAAGAGTTGATGTAGGTGAAGCACCTCGTTATGAACTGATTAAAGCAGATACTGAATTAGTCGCAGCGCAAAGAGATGCAGATGCCGCTAAACTCAGAATCTATGAAAGTAAACTTTATTTAAGAGGTTTAGTAAGTAAGTCTTTAACAGATAGTTTTGATTTAACGGGCACATTGCCACCGAGTGATATTAGTTTAAATGCGGATTCTTTAAAAAATGAAATCGCAAAGAGTCCTAAATTAAAGCAAATAAAAGCTTCGGCTGATATTGCGGAAAATAGATTACGTTTAGAAGAAAAACTCATTAATCCAGGACTCACTCTCAATGCAGGAGTTGATCAAGATCCAGATATCACAAGTTATCGTTTTGGTATCAGTATTCCAATACCTATCTGGAATCAAAGACAGGGTCAAATTGGGGAAGCTGCTGCTGGATATCGTGAACTTCAAGCACAATATACCGATCAAGAATTAGCACTAAGACGTGATATTGAATCTGCTTTTCAGCGCTACTTAATCGCTCAACAACAAGTTAGAACTTTTGAATCAGGACTTCTCTCTCAAGCTGAGTCTGTTTTAAAAGTTGCAGAATCTGCTTACCGATATGGAGAGCGTGGGATTTTAGAGTATTTAGATGCACAGAGAACTTACAGAATAGTGCGAAAAGATTACTTAGCATCGAAATACGATTATGTTGTAGCTATATTAGAAATCGAGCAATTATTAGGCATGGATATTTTGGAGAATAAAATTTAAATGAAGACGTTACTTAAACAATTATTTTTAATGCTCTTAAGTGGAAGCTTATTGATCGCTTGTTCAAAATCCGAAAATACTGCTGAAAAGAAGAAATTAGATCCTTTAGAAGTCGTCATCACTCCAGAAATTCAAAAGCAAACAAAAACAGAAGTTATTCGTTTTCAAGATATTAGCGAAACCCTTATGATTCCTGGACGTCTTGAAACGCAAAACCGAAGACTTGCAAAAATTGGATCACCTATCACAGGGAGAGTGAGCGATCTTTATGTAAGTCTTGGGGATGTAGTAAAAAAAGGGCAAGTACTTGCTCGTGTGAACAGTATTGATCTCACACAAACACAACTGACTTTAATTAAGTCGACTCAACTCATTGGTTTAAAAACTAAAGCAGTCGAACGCGCAAAATTATTATTTGAAGCTGATGTGATCAGTAAAGCTGAAATGTTAAGAGTTGAAAATGAACT
>RFPQ01000133.1 GCA_009926035.1 Betaproteobacteria bacterium | reverse complement strand
ATTTTTCCCCAGAAAATGTGTAAGTCGATTGACCAGAGAATGACGTTGAAGTATCTGGAGATATAGTGCCGACATTACCAGATACTGATTCATTGATAGTAGTTGATGTTCTTGCATTTACATTAGCAAATGCTAGTCCTCCAAGACCGTAAATCATAAAGTCGCCAAATGAGTATCCAATTCGACCAACCATAGAATTCGAGTTATTAAAATCAGTTTTATTAATTTGGGAGCTGGTTTGTTGATATGTTGCAGAATAATTAACGCCTTCCCAATCCTCTATTGGCGAGGTAATTCCACTTATTACTGAATTGTAATTTGTGAAAGTAACTTTTGCACCTTCGAAATCACTAAAACTACCTGTTTTTGACCCTGAACTATTTAGTGAGCTTTCTGAGGCAGCTCCAAAATTACCAAATGTAGCTCTAAATTCACCACCAACTACAATATTATTAAATTGTTTTGAATTCCCTATAAATAAATTTAATGAGGCCGTTTGATTCCTATCTTGAGGATTAGATAAAAAAGCAGAAGGATTAGGCATGCTTGAGTTAGTTGGAGAAGTTCCACCCATAAAAGGAACGGTATCTTCAGCAACCATACTATTTATTGAATTATAAACATTTCCATGAAATTCGTTATTACTCCATCCTTGAGATGGATTTGCTCCATCATTAGTATAATTAGAGCTAGAATCCGCATTTGTTTTGCTTGACGAGAGCATACCTCCATAATATGGACCGCTCCAATCATGAGAATTACTTTCAGCGAAAGAATTTAGAGAAAGTGAGCTTATTACTAAAGCTATTGGGCTATATTTATTATTCCATTCCAATTTAGAATTCCTAATAGTTACATCCGCGTTTAAGAAGTTATTAAAAACAAGGGGCTTTAATAAAGAGACTAGTATAGATTATACATAAAACGTAAAATACTTTTAGTTATTACTTTACACACCCCTATTCCACCCAGGCTATTTTGAAGGAACCAAACCCTCTACAACCCCCACAAATACTGTAAAATATTCCATATTGGGGGATTAGCTCAGTTGGTAGAGCAGCGGACTCTTAATCCGTTTGTCGCGAGTTCGACCCTCGCATCCCCCACCACTAAAACTAGTTTATTTCTAATAATCTCTATTAAAATTTAATTTTATAATCCTAAGGAATAGCAATGGCTACTGCCGTAATTATTAAACACCCAAATTCGGGCATGATTAAAATTGGTTACTATGGTTTTAGCTGGACCTATTTGTTTTTTGGTTGGTTTGTGCCTCTTTTTAGAGGTGAATTAGGTGTAGCAGCGCTTCATATGCTTTTTTCAATTATTACATTAGGACTATGGCAGGTCATTGTGGCTTTTTTATATAACAGACAATATATGACACGTATGTTTATGACTGGATGGGTTTTGGCTGACTCAGAAGGCAATAATGAAATGGCCGCTCAAAGACTTGGTGTTGTATTACCAAAACGTGGACGTAAATAAAACTTTATTTCTTTTTAATACACACACTCTTTAAATATAAATCATTAAGCGTTTTAGGTTTGACTGCTTGCCAATCCAATGCTTCACTTTTATTAAATAAAGCGCGGCCTTGCCCCATAGGCTCTGGGTATAAAGCATAAGCTAGAATTCTCATTTTTCGGGCTTTACAATCAAATTCTGATCTATTTTTAACAGATCGATATTGAATATTTTTAATGGTTTGTGGTTCAGCATAATTTTGTAAATACCATGCCCTTGTCTTATGTCCACTTTTACTCACAAGAGCATAATCTACGTAATGATCGGCATCGTCTTGATGTACCAAAGACCAATCAGCATAGGAATGAATCGGAATGAGAAACAAAACAAGCAGGAAAAATTTCATGATGCAAATCATCGCATTTAATAAATTTTTTCTCAACCCGAAACTTCTGAGAAATGATGGCTTGTCTATTCATTGAAGGCTAAGCATAATAAAACATCTTCTAATTTAAGAAAAAAATGAAAAAAATACGTTGGGGTATCCTAGGAGCTGCGCGCGTTAATGAGCGTCTTCTTCCAGCTATTGCAAATAGTCCTTTTGGGGAACTTGTTGCTATTGGAAGTCGAAGAGTAAATGCAGCTTTAGAATGTTTAAAAAAATATCAACCCAACTTTAAAGGTGAAGTTAAAACCTTTAATTCACTAGACGAAGTGATTTATCATCCTGATATAGATGCTATCTATATTCCACTTTCAAATGAAGAGCATGCCGAACCAGCACTTAAAGCGATCAATAATAAAAAACATGTGTTAATTGAAAAACCTATCACACTTCATTCAAAAGAAGTTAAAGCAATTCAAGAGGCTGCTAATAAAAATCATGTCAAAGTGATGGAAGGTTTTATGTATGTCTTTCATCCGCAATTTGATCGCGTAAAAGAAATCATTAGCTCAGGATTTTTAGGTGATGTTCAATATGTACATTCTATGTTTTCTTTTCCAATCCAGCCTGCACGTTTTTATCGTATCGATCGATCGATTGAAAATGGTGGTGGTGCACTTTGGGATATTGGACCTTATGCCATTCATACGATAAGGCAATGCTTTGATCATAATCCTATATCAATCGTTGCAAAAAGCCATCTTAATGAGCATGGGGCAGATCTTACAACCTCAGGCATGATCGATTTTGGAAATAATAGACGCGCACAATTTGATATTAGCTTTGAATGTGTGAGACGTTCTCAATTTGAAATATTTGGATCAAAAGGAAAATTAATGTGCCATACGGTATGGCAACATGAGAACGATGAGGCTTTATTAACTTTAACAACAGATACAGATGGTATAAAAAATGAACATATTAAGAAAGCGAATCATTTTACGCTTGAGATTGATCACTTTAATCAATGCATCTTAAATGATACTTTACCCAAACTTTCTTTAGATGATGCGCTTTGGAATACAAAAACATTGGAAGCAATTCAATCATCCATCAAAACAAAAACCTGGATTAACCTTTAAAAGTTTTAAAAATAAAAAAGCCCGCATTAAGCGGGCTTTTTTTAAATCTGAATAATTACTTATTCATTACATACATTGTAACTTCAAAACCGAAACGCATTTCAGTAGCAGCTGGAGTTGTCCACATGATGTTTATCCTTTTATTAAGTTAATAA
>RFPQ01000132.1 GCA_009926035.1 Betaproteobacteria bacterium | reverse complement strand
ACCGCACTGCCAAAGACGGCTTAAACTGTCTTTTAGGGTAAATTCGATCTTAGGGCCATAAAAAGCCCCTTCCCCGGGCTGAAGGTCGAATTCGAGCTTATTTTCTACTAAAGCAGCTTTAAGGGCAGCTTCTGCCTTGTCCCACGTCTCATCAGAACCCACGCGTTTTTCAGGACGGGTGGATAGTTTCACTAAAACATCCTTAAATCCGAAGTCTTCGTAAGTCTTATAGAGCATTACGATGAATTGAGCTACTTCATCTTTAATTTGCTCTTCAGTACAAAAAATATGAGCATCATCTTGAGTAAACCCTCTCACGCGCATTAACCCATGAAGTGATCCTGAGGGTTCGTTACGGTGACATGAACCAAATTCAGCAAGTCTTAAAGGTAATTCACGATAGCTATGAAGCGCATTATTATAGATTTGAATATGGCCAGGGCAATTCATAGGCTTTACTGCATAATCTCTATTTTCAGATGAAGTTGTAAACATGTTGTCGCGATAATTTTGCCAATGTCCGGATTTTTCCCACAAAGTCTTATCCATGACCGTGGGTGTTTTAACTTCTTGATATCCAAAATCTAAGAACATCTTTCGCATGTAATGTTCAACTTCTTGCCAAATCGACCAACCTTTAGGATGCCAAAACACCATACCAGGTGCTTCATCTTGCATATGAAATAAATCGAGCTGCTTACCTAATTTTCGATGATCTCTTTTTTCGGCCTCTTCTAACATGAAGAGATGATTTTGTAAGTCTTCTTTAGTTGCCCATGCTGTGCCGTAGATTCTCTGTAGCATTTCATTTTTAGAATCACCACGCCAATATGCGCCTGCTACTTTCATCAATTTAAATACTTTTAATTTTCCAGTCGATGGCACATGAGGACCCCGACAGAGATCTGTGAATTCGCCTTCGGAATATAAGGATACTTCCTGATCGGCAGGAATCGATTCAATAATTTCAGCCTTATAATTTTCTTTGATTGATTTGAAATATTCCACTGCATCATTACGTGGCAATACTTTTCTTGTGATCGGTAAATCGCGACTGGCAATTTCCGTCATCTTCTTTTCAATTTTTTCTAAATCTTCTGGTGTGAAAGGACGCGAATACGAAAAGTCATAATAAAACCCATGTTCAATCACAGGGCCAATCGTCACTTGTGCGTCTGGAAATAATTCTTTAACAGCGTATGCCAAAAGATGAGCTGTTGAATGACGAATCACTTCAAGCCCCTCAGAATTTTTGTCAGTGATGATTGCAAGATCACTATCCTCACGAATGACAAATGAAAGATCGACTAACTGATCATTGACTCGACCAGCAAGAGCTGCACGTGCTAATCCTGCACCAATATTTTGTGCAACTTCTGCAACAGTAATATCACTTTCAAATTGTCGCTTAGATCCGTCTGGTAATCTTATTTCAGGCATAGTTGAATCAAGTTATTAAGAATTGCATCATTTTATAAGCTTTTCTCTATTCTTGATAGCTTGCCTTGAGACAAAAAATTGGTAGGCGCGATTGGAATCGAACCAACGACCCCCACCATGTCAAGGTGGTGCTCTAACCAGCTGAGCTACGCGCCTAAAGAATTTAGGAGTCTGGATTCTATCCTATTGAAGAACCCTAATCAATCATCGCTTTGTAACCGTATGTAAAATCGGGATACTTTAATCTAAATCCACTTTGATTCAATAAAACAGATCGTAATTGCTTTCCATCCTCCACAATCGGTATCTCAATAGTATCTGTATTTAATTTGAGATACTTTCTAATCCAGGTTAATACATCATATTGTTTAGTAGGTTCGCCATCAGTCACAAGATAAAGCGACTCGATAGATTCTTGTCTCACAATTTTATTCATCAGAAAAACAATAAAGCGCGCAGCATCTTCCTCGTGAATTCGATTAGACCAATTATTAGTCGCAGGCCAATTACCAGGATTACTTTGTGCTAATTGAATCATACGCGTTCTATTGGGGCCGTATATTCCAGATAAACGCAATATAGTGGCTTTCTCTTTTAATTGACGCGCAATAGTTTCAGCTTCCATTAACGCTTCGCCTCCATAATCAGAAGGTTCAGCAATATCAAGTTCACTTAAAATCTTTGTTGTTTTTTGTCCATAAACTCTCGTACTTGAAACAAAGAAAAGATGCTTAAATTGATCGAGATCTAAAATAGCCTCGTAAGTTTTTTTTAAGCCAACCACATAATGATCTTGATAGCTCTCCACAGATTGTGCATCAGCAGAAACTGCATAGATAATGATTTCAGGATTTATTGATTTAATAGTATCAATAGTTTCAGTTTTTAAAATATCCACCTGATGCATTTCAATAGAAGGAGGTGATTTTTTTAAACTTCGACTAAATCCATACAGTTTAAAAATATAGGGATCAATATTTTTTGCAACCGAAAAGCCAAGTTGACCGCAGCCTACAATTAATACTTTAGTAGATTTTATTTCCAAAGCGTTTTAAGAATAAATCCGGGAAAAGAAAAAACTAAAAACAAAAAGAAAGTCACTGTATAAAATTCCCAGTCTTGCGGGTGAATATGCCCTACTACTTTAAGCTCTGTAAATAGTGCAATACCTCCGGTCACAAAATACAAAGTGAATACTTCAAGTAAAGCCCAAGATAATGGTTTTTTATAAGATGGAAATTTTTTAATAAAAAGAAAATCATTAAACATCCATGGCACATTAGCCATGATGATAGTAATTAAAATGAGTATCCACTGAGTCATTTAATGAAGACTTAAAGTTATTGCTTGAGCAGTAGCATCCATAAATGAATGTGGCATTAAACCAATGATTAGAAGCGCTAATGCGTTAGCGGATAAGATCCATTGCATATCGATGGACACATCTAATTTATTTTTTAATTTTGGCTCATCAAAATACATAAGTTTTACAATCCTCATGTAATAAAACATCCCCACTAAAGCCATCATGACTGCATAGACCACAAAACTTGCAAAGCCTGCATCAAATGCTGCTTGAAGCACCATAAATTTTGCGTAAAAACCTATGGTAGGAGGTATGCCTGCCATACTTAACATCGTGATTAACATAAGAAATGCATACCAAGGATTTCTCTTATTTAAACCTTTAAAATCTTCAAGTGTTTCACACTCAAAATT
>RFPQ01000131.1 GCA_009926035.1 Betaproteobacteria bacterium | reverse complement strand
TTTTGGTTTAAGTTAATGTAAGTTCTTAGAAGATGTGCATAACTGCACTATTTTGGGGAGTGCATCGAGCGTATTTTGATGTGATATCGCAACCACTGAATCTAAATTCATACCACGTAATTCAGCAAAAAAAGTTGCGATCTGATGCAATTCTTGGGGTGCATTTCGACTTCCGTGGCCTAGCCATGATGGGGGAATATCAGGCGCATCTGTTTCCAACACAATAGACTCTATAGGTAATGTTTTTGCTAACATTTGAATATGTGTAGCTCTCGAATAAGTCATCGCCCCACCAAAGCCCAATTTAAATCCTAATTCAATAAAAGCCTCGGCTTGTTGCATGCTGCCGTTAAAGGCGTGCGCAATACCGCCCCTCACTGGATAACGTCTTAAATTTTTAAGTACATCATCTATCGCCTGCCTTACATGCATGATGACAGGCAAATCAAATGCGTTCGCTAATTTTAATTGTGCTACAAAGATTTCTTCTTGAATTAATTTGTTATCTTTTGTGACAAAAAAATCTAAACCAATCTCACCCACTGCGATAGGCTCATATGTTTTTAAATAAGATTGCAACGTTTCTAAATCATCATCTTTCATATCATTGATATACATCGGATGAAAGCCTAATGCATAAAAACAATTGGGAAATTTTTTTCGAAGATTGATAACGTCGTCAAAACCTCTTCGATTTACTGCGGGGACAATAATTTTTTCGACGCCATGATTAAACGCCTCTTTAACGATAGCATCTTGCTCTTGATTAAACTCTAATGCATCTAGGTGACAGTGGCTATCAATAAGCATTACGAATAATTACTTTAATTTGAATCGCATTCTTAAGTCTTGACCGACCCAGCGATGATCTATAAGTGTTGTAGTAATTTTGTTTTCTAGATCTTCATAAGCAGGCAATGTAAACATACCCTTAGCTTCTGAACCTAAAATCACAGGCGCATAATAAATCATAAGCTCATCAATTAAATGCGCTTTTAAGAATGCGCCATTTAAACCTTCACCTGCTTCGATCCATACTTCATTCATTTCACGCTCAGCAAGCATTTTAATAAGCGCTACTAAATCAACTTTGCCACTATCATCTATTTGAGTGCATTCAATACCTAAAGCTTCTAATTGCGGTAATTTTTTTTGTTTGTCATTGGCATAAACTATAAGTAAAGGTTTTTCATGAAGGATGTGAGCATCTAATGGAATTTTTAATTCTGAATCCACTACTACTCGTAAAGGTTGGCGTGCATTTTCATACAGCCTGACAGAAAGTTTTGGATTGTCAGATAATACAGTACCGATACCAGTCACAATAGCGCAAGAAGAAGCTCGCCAGTATTGAACATCAGCCCTTGCGGCGTCACCTGTAATCCATTGACTCTTTCCATTATGAAGCGCAGTTTTTCCATCTATCGATACGGCAAGTTTCGCTCTCACATAAGGTAATTTCTTTGTCATACGAGAAACAAAACCCATATTTAATTGTTGTGCTTGTGTTTCCATCACACCGACTTCAACTTCAATAGAAGCTTCTTTTAATTTTTGAATACCTTGCCCTGATACCAAAGGATTAGGATCTTGCATGGCAATAAATACTTTTTTAACTTTAGCTTTGATTAAAGCATCAACACATGGGGGCGTTCTTCCAGTGTGAGAACAAGGCTCTAATGTGACATACACATCGCTACCTTCTGACTTACTCCCAGCTTCTTTCAATGCTAAAACTTCGGCATGAGATTCACCCGCTTTGGCATGATAGCCACGACCTACAATTTCATTGTTTTGAACGATGACACAACCAACTCTTGGATTAGGAGATGTGGTGAATAAAGCTTTTTCTGCAAGCCTCAAAGCTTCACTCATGAAAAATTGAGGTGAATGTGAATTCATTTAATCAAGGTCTCGAATAACATCATGGAAATCTTCAACATCTGAAAAACTTCTATAAACAGATGCGAAACGAATATAAGCCACCTTATCCATTTTTTTTAATTCGTGCATGACATTCTCGCCTAATTCACGCGCAGTAATTTCTTTCTCACCATACGCTAAAACTTTTTGAATGATACGTTCAATCGCTTGATCTATATATTCAACAGGTACAGGACGCTTATGAAGGGCACGGCTAAATGATTGGTGAAGTTTATTTCGACTAAAGTCTTCTCGTTTGCCGTTTTGCTTTACGACTTGAGGGAATGTGAGCTCGACTGATTCATATGTAGTAAAACGCTTATCGCATTCTGAACAACGGCGGCGGCGGCGGATTGAATTACCTTCGTCGTTCACTCTTGAGTCAACAACTTGGGTATCATCGGTTCCGCAGAATGGGCATTTCACTTGATATATTTAAATCTAAATTAAGATCCGTAAACAGGAAATTGAGCGGTTAAAGCAACAACCTTAGCTTTAGTTTCGTTAATCACCTTTTCATCATGCGGATGATCAAGGATATCTGCAATCATTTGCGCTACCATATCAGCTTCTTTTTCTTTAAAGCCTCGTGTCGTAATCGCAGGAGATCCAATACGAATACCTGATGTCACAAAAGGACTTTCTGGGTCATTAGGGATTGAATTTTTATTCACTGTAATATGCGCTTGGCCTAAAAGAACATCAGCTACTTTTCCAGTTAATCCCTTAGGTCTTAAATCAACTAAAAACACATGAGATTCCGTACGACCTGAAATAATGCGCACACCCCTTTTACTTAATGATTCGGCCATGGTTTGTGCATTTTTAATAACTTGTGTTTGATACACTTTAAATTCTGGTTTTAATGCTTCCAAGAAAGCAACAGCCTTGGCTGCAATTACATGCATTAAAGGTCCGCCTTGAATACCAGGGAATACAAAACTATTAATACTTTTTTCGAATTCAGCTTTAGCCAAAATGATACCGCCACGAGGGCCTCTTAAAGTTTTATGTGTGGTCGATGTTACAAAATCTGCATAAGGCACTGGACTAGGATAAACACCGGCAGCAATTAATCCTGAGTAGTGCGCCATATCCACCATGAAATAAGCACCTACTTTTTTTGCGATTTGTGACATACGTTCCCAATCGAAACGCAAGGCATAAGCTGAAGCGCCTCCAATAATGAGTTTAGGTTTTGATTCGATCGCGAGCTTTTCCATTTCATCGTAATCAATCTCTTCATT
>RFPQ01000014.1 GCA_009926035.1 Betaproteobacteria bacterium | reverse complement strand
GATATCTATCCCTAGCGAAATAATTGGCCAGAGGCTTATGACAAATATCAAACGTTTTACATATAATTGGTTCAATTTCAAGGTAGTTTAGAAATTTTTATTTAAATCCATACCTTGATAAAGATGAGCAACCTCTTTTTGGTAACCATTAAACATTTGAGTTTTAAGCCTAGGAGATAAAACACTTTCCCCAATTCTTCTTTCGGTTAATTGGCTCCATCTTGGATGGTCTACTTCTGGATTAACGTTGGCATAAAATCCATATTCTTTGGGATTAGCTTTCATCCATGTCGAAATAGGCATTTTTTCTACTAATCTGATTTTGGTTATAGCTTTAATACTTTTAAAACCATATTTCCAAGGTACAACTAATCTAATAGGCGCACCATTTTGTTTAGGTAAAACTTTTCCATATAATCCTACCGCTAAGATTGTTAGAGGGTGCATAGCCTCATCTAATCTTAGTCCTTCGGTGTATGGCCAATCAAGCATATCGTCTTTTTGACCAATCATTTCACTTGGACGTTTAAGCGAGACAAACTCAACAAACTTAGCATTACCAGTTAATGACACTTTTTTAAGAAGCGAATTTAATGGAATACCTACCCAGGGGATGACCATCGACCATCCTTCCACGCAGCGAAGTCTATAAATACGTTCTTCTAAAGGAATTTGCCTGACAAGCTCATCGATATCAGTTGTTAAAGATTTATTAACAGCTCCTTCGATAGTAATCGACCATGGATCAACTTTTAGCTTTGTTGCATATTCATGTGGATCTGATTTTGATGTGCCGAATTCATAATAATTGTTATACGTTGTAATGTCTTTAAAAGATGACAGCCTATCCTTGTCGGTATCTTTTGATTGAGTATATGAAGGAAGCGCATTGAGTGCAGCAAAAGTTTTGCTCGTAAATGTGGATAATGCTGTCGTACTTAAAATTAAGCCAAAATTTTTTATAAAATTTCTTCGGTCATTATAAATATGCTCAGGAGTAATTTTAGATGAGGGTATATTTTTAATTTTCGTCATTTAATTTCTTTTGATCGCCAATACAAAGGTTGGTCATCTAAATTGTTGAAAATATACATAGCCTCCCTTTTTAAATCTTCCATAACAACATCTTCTGAAATACTGGGATCTTTTACTTTGGCTTTAATAACTTCAATATTTTTATTGAGCCAAAGAGGGTTTTCTTCAAATCCATTATCCTCCATGCATTTTCGCATTATTAAGGCTTTGGCGCCTAAAATTTCATACTTTTGAAATTCAACAATAGCCTCTCTATTGGCAACAGCCTTTTCTGAAGCATTTAAGCAAAAATTACCCTTCTCATGAAGAAGTGTCATTTTTGGACTCGGAGTTGTTTTTAAAAAATTAGCATAAAAAAATAAATAGAAAAACAAAAGAGACGCAAAGGTGATTATAGAAATAAACAGAATTTTTTTCATAAGATTTTTATAATGATAATTGACCTAGGTAATTAAGCATTACATTAATATAAATTTTATTTTTAATTAAGCCATAAATTCTTATAAGCATTATTTGGATCATGTTCTAAATTCTGTTTTGTAGTATTAAATCTTCTTCCACCTCTAGGATCAGTCCCATTTCCTGCAATGTAAAGCCAATTCCCGTGGTTACTATATACATCGTAGTCAACTAATTGAGACTCAAACCATTGAGCGCCTTTCCTCCAATCGCACTCTAAGTCATAGATTAGATAGCTTGCAACAATCTGTCTCATTCTATTAGATAAGTATCCAGTCAAAAAAAGTTCTCTCATACCAGCATCGATTAGTTGATTTCCAGTTCTACCATTTACCCAAGTTTCAAATTTATCTTCATTATGGTTGATATTTATTGGATTTTTATTTAATCCATTTTTTATATAGAGATTTTTTCCATATTTAAAATGTAAGAATCTAAAGTAGTCTCTCCATAGAAGCTCAAACCATATCCAATATGAACTTTCATTTGCGCCAAATTGATCTTCAAACTCTTTAAGTTTGGCTGCTATATATTTTGCAGATATACATCCTATTGAAAGCCATGGGGAAAACTTTGTTGAAAAATCAATACCCAGTAGTTGGTTTCTTGTTTCTTTATATGAGTGGGGTAATTTTTTAAGCAAATAATTTTCAATATGAGCTAATGCACTCTTTTCACCACCCAGAAATTGATTTTCTAGGTATGGAAAAGATGATTTTTCATTTTTAATTTCTTCTAAAAAAATATTATTTGTAGCACTTTTAAATCTTTTACTTGGAAGAGGTGGGAGTTTTGAAGGGCTTGGCACCCACATTTTAGTTTGAATTTTTTTTGATTCAATATGCTTTCTAAATTCTGTAAAAATGTCTGGCATATTTTGAGGTTCGAAAGGAAGTTCTGATAAATCGATCATTGTGGACTGCCAAAATGTTTCAACAGGAATCCCTAAATTTCGTATTAGACTCTCTTGTTCTAGTTCTTCAGGCGCTATAATTTTTTCGAAGAAAATTTTTGTAGCACCAATAACATCTGCTATTTTTTTTATCTGATCAAAAATATTACCTTGAATTTCAATAAGATCTGAATTAAGCGATTTGAGACTTGTTTTTAATTCATTTAATGCTTGTTTTAAAAAAACCTGTCTATGAATTCCAACTCTTTTTACGCTCTTATAAATCAAATCATTATTCGGATGATAAAATAAAGGTAATAAAATATCGCTTTCAGTCGAAGCTTTTAAAAAAGCTGGGTTATCTAATAAACGTAGGTCATTTCTAAACCAGTAAATAGTGATATTTGGCATCTAAAAAATTAATATGATTTAATTAATGCTGATACTCTAGTTGAAAATAGTTAACTTGAATAGGAATAGGTTATAGATTTTCAACTACAAATAAATTTTTTAAGGAGATCAAATTTTGGAAGATAAAAGATGCTGTGGAAGAGAGGTTTGTATAATTAATGCCCAAGGTATTTGTTGGTGTGGTCAAAAGTGGGATGGTGAAAGAATGATTTTGGCAAAGCCAGATAAAAGCAAAAAAATAGAATCAGAGAAAAAACGGATATCAAAAAATAAGGAGTTAATCAATTCATTTTATACACTTAATTTAGGGGTTAGCAATAGCAAGCTATCAAATATCTTGAGTTCAGAGATTTTTTGATTGAACTCGCGAGATTGATTCAACTCTCTAACATCATCATGATTAAAAAAATAACTCATCATAAAGCTGAAAGTTTTTCTGATTACTTCGCACTAGCTTGCACTAAATTTCTTCGTTTTTTTGCAGATACTTTTTTTGCTGGGCGTTATGGGCATAGAGCTGTAGTTTTAGAAACAGTGGCAGGGGTGCCAGGAATGGTTGGCGGGACCCTTCAACACCTTAAATCCTTAAGGCGAATGCAAAATGATGACGGTTGGATTAGGACATTACTTGATGAAGCTGAGAATGAGCGTATGCATCTAATGACATTTATTGAAATCGCTAAACCTAACGCTTTCGAAAGATTTTTAATAATCTTGGCTCAAGGCATTTTTTATAACTTATTCTTTTTGCTTTACTTAATATCGTCTAGAACAGCTCACCGTTTAGTGGGGTATTTTGAGGAAGAGGCAGTTTATAGTTATACAGAATATTTACGCGGTATACAAATCGGTAAGTATGAGAATACGCCAGCTCCTAAAATAGCCATCGACTATTGGCATCTAAAAAGGAATGCAAGATTAAGTGATGTCATTTTAGCTGTGAGAAAAGATGAAATGAATCACAGGGATGTAAATCACTATTTTTCAAATCAACTCAACTAATTTTTGGAACTAATAAATTTACATCGAATCTTAAAAGCATTAACCATAAGTTAATAACTTTAAGAACCCAAAAGGTGTAAATATGACTCAAAAAGAAGATAAAAATAAAGAACAAAAAGTTAAAGATTTAGCCACAGAGGCTGCTATTAAAGCTTTAATTCCCTCCGAACAATTTCCTTGTAAAACTGAAGATAAAGCTTGCACTAAAAGATGGCTTGAATCACAGTCTGACTGCGCTTAATTAACATGGCTATTGAGACTGTATATTTGGCGGGTGGATGCTATTGGGGATTAGAGGAACTTTTAAGCAAAATATCGGGTGTTGTTGATACATCAGTAGGTTTCTCAGGCGGGCATGTTAAAAATGTATGCTATCGAGAAGTTACAACTGGAACAACAGGGCATGCAGAGACAGTCAAGGTTGTTTTTGATTCCGATATTTTAAGTTTTAAGGAGTTGCTTCTATTCTTTTTTAAAATGCATGATCCTACTACACTCAATCAACAGGGTAATGATATAGGAACTCAATACCGATCAGCTATTTTTGCAACAAACAATGAGCAAATCCTGTTAGCTGAAGATTTGATTAAAAAGATTGATGCATCAGGCGTGCTTGCAGGTAAGATTTCGACAGAAGTAAATAGATTTAACTCATTTTTTTCAGCTGAAGAAAATCACCAAAAATACTTAAAGAAACATCCGGATGGCTATTCATGCCATTTTTTGCGAGATATCAATTGGGCGGTTTAAATAATTTTACTTAAATAGAAGCTAAAGATTTAAAATTATTTAATAAAACCTTTTATCTCTTTTTTTCCTAAAAATCAACACTATAAACATTCATATTTATTTCCATAAATATTTTATGGTTAATCATAATTATCAATAAAATCAACAGAATAAAAAAAAATATAACAAGCTAATTATTAGGGAGTAAACTTTGTTTTAAGATAATTTTATTAATGCTATTTTTAATTATCTAAACTTTAGAAGTTAAAGTTTTTTTCAAACAACAGGAGGTTCTTATGTTTCAAGGTTTTTTAAAATCCCTAAGAAATAAGTGCTTATTAGGATTGTCTTTATTAAGTTTATCAACATCAGTTTTTGCAACTTCAGGCCAAGTGCTTCAATCTAGCGATTTTGTTGGTATTACTTTTTGGTTAATCTCAATGGCTTTAGTTGCATCAACTGCTTTCTTCTTTCTTGAAAGAGATCGCGTAGCAGGTAAGTGGAAAACATCTCTCACTGTGTCCGGACTCGTTACATTGGTAGCGGCTGTTCACTATTTCTATATGCGTGACGTGTGGGTCGCAACTGGATCAACACCAACAGTTTATAGATATATTGATTGGCTTATTACAGTGCCATTATTAATGATTGAGTTTTACTTAATCCTATCTGCAATTACTAAGGTATCAACAGGTGTTTTTTGGAGACTTGTACTAGGTACTTTAGTAATGCTTATTGGCGGTTATGTTGGCGAAGCTGGTTATGCTGATGTAATGACATCATTTATTGTTGGTATGCTCGGATGGTTCTATATCCTTTACGAAATCTTTGCTGGTGAAGCAAGCAAAATCAGTGCAAATAAAGCCCCTGCAACTGTTCAAAAGGCTTTTAACACCATGAGATTGATTGTAACTTTTGGATGGGCAATTTATCCGTTAGGTTACTATTTCGGATATTTAACTGGTTCAGATCCTGCAAGCAGCATGGCATCATTAAATATCATCTATAACTTAGCTGATGTTTTAAATAAAATTGCATTCGGTGTAATTATTTGGTCTGTAGCTGTTTCAGAATCAAAATAAGTATGTAATGTTTAAGAAAACTGTGCAGCATAAGCTGCACAGTTTTTTTATTTTATGTCTTTAAATTTAAATATTACAAAAGTCTAAAGTAATAAAATCGATATACCAATACGATGAATAATGTTGAGTTTAATTTAGTTTATAACGCAATTTCATTTGCAATTGCTGCTTTTGGAGCATCAACTATTTTTTTTCTATTGCAAAGATCGCAGGTGTCTCCTGCTTATAAAACGGCATTAACTCTCTCAAGCCTTGTTTGTTTAATCACAACGTATCATTACTTAAGGATCTTCGAAAGCTTTAATAATGCATAGAAAGTGGTTTGCAATTTAATAATGCATATCGATATGTTGATTGGTTATTGACAGTTCCTCTTTTACTTTTAGAGTTTGTTTTAATTTTAAGATTACCTCATTCCGAGACATACAAAAAAGGATTTATTTTAGTTGCTGCGTCAGTCCTAATGGTCTTATTAGGCTATCCTGGAGAAACACTTACTATTGGATTTGCGAAGATTATTTGGTGGATTTTAGCTATGATTCCATTCTCATACATACTCTACGAAATGATTTATGGAATAGGTATGTCAATTAAAATCCAGCCTTCGATTGTTCAGCCATTATTTAAGAAAACCAGATTACTTATTATTTTGTCATGGTCATTTTATCCTTTAGTTTATATTCTTCCTTTATTAGGTTTTTCTGCATTTGTAAGTATCCAGGTGGGATATACCTTAGTAGATATTATTGCTAAATCTGTTTTTGGTATTTTGATATATATTATCGCGCAAAGAAAATCTGAAATTGGGGCGTAGTTAAGCTTCTTATCAAAATAAGCTAAATTTCTGTATGCTTTCTTTTAAATAAATTTATGATATTTTCAAACGAAAGCGATTCTTTAAGTATTGTTAAAAAACATCTAGCAATGTCTTTTGATGTCGATGAGAAAAATTTATCTCAGTGGTTAAATTGGCATGGCAGATCAGAGGGTAAGTTAATCAGATCCCACTTAGCTTTATCAACCGGTGAAGCGTTAGGAGTCTCAAAGCATACAGCAATTATTTGGGCAGTCGTTTGTGAGTTAATTCATAGCGCATCTCTTCTTCACGATGATATTTGCGATAGTGATGAAATAAGAAGAGGTAAAGTAAGTGTATGGAAGAATTTTGGAATACCAGCTGCAATATGCACTGGCGATTATTTGATTGCTGAGTCGTTTAGAAAAATCACTGAAATTGAGCAAGGTTGGCATCAGAATATTTTACTTAATCTCCTATCAGGCACTGTTAAGGAAATTGTGTTTGGTCAATCGGGAGACGTCAATTCAAATTTTTTAAGTTTAGGTTGGGAAGAATATATAAAGCTTGCAACTGCTAAAACTTCACCACTTATTTGTCTGCCTATCATGGGTATGTTCAAATGTGCAGAGCTAGAAGAGCCTTATTATATGAACCTAAGAAAATTAACAGATGAAATCGGACTTGCTTATCAAATAGTTAATGATTTAGAAAATATTTTGGTCAATCAATCTAACGAAATTCCAACAGATATTAAATTTGAGAGAGTTAACGCACTCATTGTATTGCTTAAGGAAATGTCCTCTGAAAAAGAAATAAATTTTCTTAAGAAGAATAAAGGTGATTTAAAACAATATCTTTTATCTTCAAGTATTGCAGATGATTTAATTATTAAAATTGAAAACATTCTACAAGGTATTAAAAATTCTTTACATCTTATGCCAGTCTCCATCAGACCTATTATTTCTTCCTTAAGTGAAGAAATAGAAAAAAGATCTCATCAATTCGCACATGCAAACTAAAAAAATCATTGTTATTGGAAGTGGTTTTGGAGGCATTGCAGCTGCATTGAGAATGTGCGCAAAGGGATATGAAGTTGATTTATATGAAAAGCTAGATCAAATTGGTGGAAGAGCAAGGCAATTTAATCAAAATGGGTTTATTCACGATGCGGGCCCTACAGTTATAACCGCGCCATATTTGTTCAGAGAGTTATTTGAAATTTTTGGCGAAGAAATTGATGATTTTATTAATTTTATACCCTTAGATCCTTGGTATCGCTTTAGATTTCATGATGGATCATTTTTTAATTACGGCCCAAATCAAGATGAACTATTAGAGCAAATCAAAGCTTTTGAGCCCAAAGACGTCAATGGGTACCTTAAAATGCTTAAGCATGCCGAGAAAATTTTTGAATTAGGCTACCTTAAGCTTGCTGATCAACCTTTTCATAAATTGAGTAGTTTGATTCGATATACCCCCGATATTATTAAATTAAAAGGCTATCAATCCGTTTATCAGTTTGTTTCAGCTTATTTAAATCATCCAAATTTAAGACAAGCATTTTCAATTCAGCCTTTGCTGGTTGGAGGCAATCCTTTTAATACAACTTCAATATATGCACTGATTCATGCGTTAGAGAAAAAATGGGGAGTTTTTTTTGCTAAGGGCGGTACTGGAGAAATAGTCTCTCAATTAAAAATGCTTATGGAGCGTAAAGGTATTAATATTTTTTTAAATAGCGAAATTAAGAAGATTATTACTTCAAATGAAAAAGTTGATGGTATTGTTAATGCAAAAGGAGATTTTTATAAAGCTGACTATTTAATTACAAATGCAGATCCTATTTATACAAATAATCATTTAATAGACAATAAGAAAATCTCACTCCATAACAAGTTTATTAATAAAACAGCAAAACATTCAATGGGTTTATTTGTTCTTTTCTTTGGAACAAAAGTTAAGTATGAAAATATTGCTCATCATACGATATGGATGGGGCCAAGATATAAAGAGCTGTTAAGTGATATTTTTGACCGTCATAAATTAGCTGATGATTTTTCTATTTATCTTCATAGACCAACAGCTACTGATTCTAATTTTGCACCTATGGGTTGTGATAGTTTTTATGCGTTAGTTCCAGTTCCAAATTTGAAAGGGAATATAAACTGGGAAGATGAGGCGCCACCATTCATTAAGTCAATTATAAAAGCATTGGAACAAACAATGATGCCAAAACTCAGTGAAACTATTTGTGACTCTTTTTATATGACTCCAGAAAACTTTTTTCAAGATTACAATACACCTTTCGGTTCGGGTTTTTCAATAGCCCCTCTATTTAGACAGTCAGCTTGGTTTAGGACACACAATAAAGATGATTTGTATCAGAATCTTTTTTATGTGGGCGCAGGCACTCACCCTGGAGCTGGCGTTCCTGGGGTTTTGAACTCTGCCAAAGTTATTGATAAGCTCATTCCTTAATATGAAAAATAATTTACTAATGCGCAAGCATGGTAAGACTTTTTATTGGGCTTCTTTTTTCCTTGATAAGTCGAAAATGCAAGCCATATATTCAATTTACAGCTTCTGCCGAAAAATTGATGATATGGTCGATGAAGCTCAAACTCCAGATATAGCAAAAAAAAGACTTTTGATATTTATGGAAGCGTGGAAGACATGTAAATCACATCCTGTAATTAATTTGCTGAGCGATATTCCTAAAGAAAACTGGCCCAACCAAAAGCTTGTTAAAAATTTCTTAAACGGACAGATTTCAGATATTAAATTTTCCACTTTTAAATCAGAAAAATCTCTGATTATTTATTGCTATCAAGTTGCTGGCACTGTTGGTTTAATGGTGTGTGATATTTTTGGCGTTAAAGACAAAAAAATGCGATATTTTGCAATTGATTTAGGAATTGCTATGCAATTAGTCAATATTTCGAGAGATATTTATGAGGATAGTTTGCGAAACAGAGTTTATCTGCCAGAAAGTCTTATTGGAAAATATAGCGCTAAAGAAATCGCCAATCCAGATATAGAGACTGCTAAAAAAATAGATAAAGCACGGAAAAAAATTATTAAATTAGCGAACATCTATTTCGATAGTGCTAGTAGAGCTATTGATCATTTACCCAAAGGCGCATCACTTGCTGTGAAGTTAGCCTCCGCCTTGTACCAGCGAATTGGATATCAGTTAATGAATGCTCAATATGTACATAATGAAAAAAGGTGTTATGTAAGTAACTTTTGTAAACTATTGATTACATTAGGTATTATTACAAAATATTTAACTTCGTTGAAAGAAGAGATGAAGCTTCACAATGAGAATCTTCATAAATTTATACGTAACCTGCCTGACGCGCATTTTTAAAATATGAAACAGAAATTTGATATCGGAATTATTGGCGCTGGTTTATCTGGATTAACCTTAGCAAATTCTCTCCTTAGTAAAAAAATTAATAATTTTATTTTATTCGAGAAGGCTTTTAAAAATGACAAAACTTATAGTTTTTGGTCGGGGCCGGGCCTATTTGATATTAAAAAAAAATTAAATATTAGAATTAAAAAAGAATGGTCTCAAATAGAAGTTAAGGTAAAAGGTAAGTCCTATATTATTGATTTAGGCCATTATCGATATGCATGTTACGAATCAAAATTAGTTCTGCAGGAACTTTATAAAAGAGTGGTTACAAAGGGAATTAAAGTTGAGCGGGGAAGTTTAATTAAGCACATTAAAAAAATTAATGATAACTGGGAAATTAATCTAGATAGGAAAAAAATATTACTAAAAAACGTAGCTGATAGCAGGCCAAATAATAAATTTGAAGATAAGTATCCGTCTTTAAAGCAAGTATTTATAGGTTCTGAGATTATTTCAAATGAAAAAATATTTAATGAGAATACTGCCACATTAATGGATTTTTTCGAATCTAAAAAAAATGTAATTTTCACTTATGTTCTTCCCTTCTCAAAAACTAGAGCATTAGTAGAAACCACTTTTTTTTCTCATGAGATTAACTTCAAAGAAGTAGATGCGCTCCACAAAAAAACCTTAAAAAACTTTAATATTAAAGAAATATTAAGGACAGAGAAGGCTGTTTTGCCGATGTCGCCATATTTTGAAGAAAGAGCAGATAATCAATACTTCAAAATTGGTAATTTTGGTGGAGCTTCTAGACCTGCTTCTGGTTATGCTTTTACTCGAATAGCTTTGTGGGCAAATCAAATAGATATAAAGAATCAATTTACGTATAAATTGATAAATCATAAAAAAAATTACTTAACAAATTGGTTAGATAAAATTTTTCTTTCAGTTTTAAGATCAAATCCTAAAGAAGCACCTAAGATATTCCAGATATTTTTTACAAAAGTACCTATTGCTTCAGTCATAAGGTTCTTATCTGATCAGGCAAGACTTATTGATTACTTAGCTATTGTTTTAAAATTACCGAAAATAATAATGCTCAGAGGCTTGCTAAATTTATATGTTAAATAAAATCAGAGTACATCAAATTATTTATTTGATTTTAAGTCTTTTTTTAATATTTTTTAATCAGCAAAATCCTTTTTTTAAACTTTCTGACATTAATTCATCTTTAGCAGCAATTTTTTTAGTTATCATGTCTTTTGGTGTTTCGCACGGTGCTTCTGATTCTATTGTTATATGGAATGCTTATTCAAAACTCAAAACAAAAGCGATAGCTTTTTTGATTTATTTGTCCATCGTTATCTTAGGCTTACTTTTGTGGTTCCAAAGTCCAGCCCTTGGACTAGTTATCTTACTTCTAATGTCTATATTCCACTTCGGAGAAAGCGATCTTACATACCTAAAAAAAGTTTCCAGAAGTATAAAGGTGTCGTGGGGCTTTGCCATGACATTATTGCCAGTCATTTTTTATGAAAATGATGTTAAAACAATTTTTGATTTGTTAGTAAATTTTGAAATAAATCTGAATGTATTTCTTGCACTTAAAATATTTACACTTTTTTTTATCTGTATTTTTTTATTTCTTGTTTATTTGAGTAATGTTATTGCAAGAAAAGATAAATTTTTTCTTTTTTTAGAGTTTCTCATTACACTTATTCTTGCAAGCTTTTTGCAGCCGCTTTATTGGTTTGCATTTTATTTCTGCTTTTTGCATGGTATTAGAGCTTTAATTAATATCGGTATTAATTCTTTCCGTGATTTTTTATTTTTAATTATTTTTAC
>RFPQ01000130.1 GCA_009926035.1 Betaproteobacteria bacterium | reverse complement strand
GCTAAACGAAATAAAGAAGAAAAATTAAATGTAAGAGCGGTCTCAAGCTCTGTTGTAAGTATGATTAAAGCGAAAGAAGCTGGTTTACCTCTCTTATCAATGGATCAAATAAAAGAAATTGATCTTTATATTGATGGCGCAGATGAAATTACACCTGACCTTACTTTACTTAAAGGGCGTGGTTATGATCTCGTTCGAGAAAAGCTACTTGCACGTGCAGCCAGAAAATTTATCGTTATTGCGGATGAATCTAAAATTGTTAAAAATATTGGGGATAATTTCCCCGTCCCCTCAGAAGTTCATCCATTCGCTTGGGAACTTGTAAAAAATGTCTTGATGAAAAAAGGTACAGGGGATATTAGAATCAATGCAGCAAAAGATGGTTATGCCATTACTTCATGTGGAAATTTTGTGCTTGATTTTAATTTTGCTGAAAAGAGTAGTGAAAACTTAAATAACTTACTTTCACTAACACCTGGCATTGTAGAACATGGTATTTTTTACAATTTAGCTCATGGCGCTCTAATTAGCCACAATGGAAATGTTCGTGAAATTTGGAGAAGCTAGATCTTTTCAATACCGCCCATATAAGGAATCAATACTTTGGGTATCGTAATACTGCCATCTTCGTTCTGATAGTTTTCAAGAACTGCAACCAAGGTTCTACCTACAGCCAATCCAGAACCATTTAATGTATGAAGAAATAAATTCTTTCCATCTTCACTTTTAAATCTAGCTTTTAATCGCCTAGCTTGGAAAGCTTCACAATTTGAAACAGATGAAATTTCACGATATGTATTTTGTGATGGAAGCCAAACTTCCAAATCAAAAGTTTTTGCTGCGCCAAAGCCCATATCACCTGTACATAATGACAACAATCGATATGGAAGCTCTAATGAAGTCAAGATAAACTCAGCATGCGAAACCATCTCTTCTAATGCTTCGTAACTTTTATCAGGATGCACAATCTGAACCATTTCAACTTTATCAAATTGATGCTGCCTAATCATACCGCGTGTGTCTTTTCCATATGATCCGGCTTCTGACCTAAAGCATGGGGTATGTGCGGTTAATTTAATAGGAAGATCAGACTGTTTAACAACTTCATCTCGAACAAAATTTGTTAGCGTCACTTCAGAAGTTGGAATTAAATATAATTTACTTTCATTGTGTGAAAGGCTAAAAAGATCAGCTTCGAACTTAGGGAGCTGTCCTGTGCCTATTAGTGTCTCGCTATTCACTAAATAAGGCGTATAACATTCTTTATATCCGTGTTTCTCTGTTTGAGTGTCGAGCATGTATTGCGCAATAGCGCGATGCAGCCTTGCAAGCTTACCTTCCATTACTACAAAACGAGCCCCAGAAAGCTTTGCACCTAAATCAAAATTAAGTCCATGATTTGCACCCACATCAACATGGTCTTTAACTTTAAAAGTAAATTTTCTAGGCTCACCTACCGTCTTAACTATTTTGTTATCGGCTTCAGACTTACCTAGAGGAGTAGATTCGTGCGGAATATTAGGAAGATTCAGCATAAACTGATTAATTTTTTCTTGTAGCTCAGCCAATTCTGACTCACATGCTTTTAAATCATCAGAAATAGCATTGACGCTTTTCATAAGTAAATCAGTATTCTCATTCTTAGATTTCGCAATACCTATTTCTTTTGAAATAGAGTTTCTTTTTTCTTGAAGATCTTGCGTCTTTACTTGCAGTTCTTTTCTTACATTTTCCAATGACTGAAAAGTGCTTAAATCAAGATCAAAGCCTCGACTTGAAAGCTTTTGTTTAACAAATTCAATATCATTTCTTAATAACTGAATATCTATCATAAATACCCTATTTCTTTTGCTTGTCCTGAGATTTTAAATAATTCATTTTTTCAAGAATTTTACTCTCTAATCCTCGAGTTGTAGGCTTATAAAATTCAATAGGTTCTAAATTATCTGGAAAATATTTTTCACCTGACGCATACGCATCGGGTTCGTTATGGGCATATCGATAATTTTTACCGTAATCTAATTCTTTCATAAGCTTAGTTGGAGCATTTCGAAGATGTACAGGCACATCGCTATTATCACCATCGCCTACAAATGCTTTCACTTCATTAAAGGCCATATAGGCTGCATTACTTTTAGCCGCAATAGATAAGTAAATCACCGCATTTGAAAGCGCTAACTCACCCTCAGGCGAACCTAAACGCTCATAAATTTGATAGGCCTCTAAAGCCATGGTTTGTGCCTTCGGATCAGCTAACCCTATATCCTCAATTGCAATACGAACAATTCTTCTTGCCAAATAAAGTGGATCAGCACCCCCATCCAGCATACGATGGAGCCAATACAGAGCTGCATTCGGATCAGAGCCTCTCACAGATTTATGAAGCGCTGAGATTTGATCGTAAAATTGATCTCCGCCTTTATCAAAGCGTCTTACTTTGCTCGTAATCGTTTTCTTTAAAAAATCTTGATCAATTTTATTTACTTTTAAGGATGTGGCTGTATTAAAAAGTAATTCTAAGAAATTAAGCAAACGTCTAGCATCGCCATTAATATGACCAATAATTTCTTGTCTAGCTTCATCATCTACTTCAATATCTGGCGCAATATAATTTTTTGCTTTTTCATAGATCAAAAGAAGGTCTTTTTGATCCAACATTTTTAAAACGTAGACTTGGGATCGACTTAATAAAGCGGAGTTAACTTCAAAAGATGGATTTTCAGTTGTCGCTCCAATAAAAGTAATGAGCCCTGATTCGACATGCGGCAAAAATGCATCTTGTTGACTTTTATTAAATCGATGAACTTCATCTACAAATAGAATTGTCTTCTTATTATATTGTTGTAAATTAAGCTGTGCTTTATCTATAGCCTCTCGAATGTCTTTAACGCCAGACAATACTGCGGACACAGATATAAACTCAGCATCAATGGAATTGGCAATCACACGTGCAATCGTTGTTTTTCCAACTCCTGGCGGCCCCCAAAGAATCATGGACGGTAGATTTCCTGATTCTATTGCGACGCGTAATGATTTACCTTCACCTAAAATATGTTTTTGTCCTGCAATTTCACTAACAGATTTAGGCCTTAAATACTCAGCGAGAGGCAATTGGGATTGATTAGGTTCAAACATTTGGTTCATGAGCGCTATTTACCTGAAGTCTCTTCTTGAATAAGCCATTTACCATCTATTTTTTTGACTAAAAGA
>RFPQ01000129.1 GCA_009926035.1 Betaproteobacteria bacterium | reverse complement strand
CTAAATAAAAAATTTAAAAAAAACTAGTCAATTGACGTATTATTATTTAATATATATGATTGCCTAAAATAGGTGTAACAATTTTGTGTGCCTTTTATTCATATGATTTATAGCATGAATTAAAGCTCTTAAATAATTGTTTTTATTGTAGAAAGATAAATGAAAAGAACTCAATTATTTTATTTTAAAGCAGCATACTTTGCATCTTTTATCTTAGGTGCGAGTTCTGTTTATGCAGCTGCCGCAGATGGAACACCACCTGATGCAGGCTCGGTCTTAAAAGAAATTGAACGCAATCAAGAAAAAAAACAACTTGATTTACCTAAAACTGAAGATTTTGGGGTAAAGCCCAAAAAAGATAAAGCAGGCCCTAAAGTCAAAATTAAATCATTTGAGTTTAAGGGTAATGATAATGTGACGACAGAGGAATTAGAAGGTTTAATTCGTAAATATGTTGGTCAGGAATTATTCACAGATGACATCCAAGAGCTTACGACTATCCTAAATGCTTATTATAGAAGTAAGGGATGGCTGTCTGATATTACGCTACCTAATCAAGATGTCACTGATGGCGTCATTCGATTTAATATTGTAGAGGCCAAATTTGGTGGCGTATCTATGGTTCTTGGAGAGCAAGAAGCAAGTTTTTATGTTAACCCTAATATAGTTAAGGGTATTATTGATGGCCATTTGGGTGCAGACAAGGCGCTTAATTTAAAGCAGCTTGATCGTGCACTACTCATTACTAATGATTTACCTGGTGTTGCCGTGAAAGGTGTATTGCAAGCTGGGAAAAAGCCGGGCGAAACGGACGTAGCTATTACGATTAAAAATAAACCTCGTTTCAATGCAGTTTTAAGTTCAGATAATTACGGTGCAAAATCAACAGGTCGTGCAAGAGCGCTTTTTGATGTAACATACGGTAGCCCATTTAAATTGGGAGATAAAGTCAACTTTTCATTACTTAAAAGTGAAGGCGTTGATTATGGCCGTATCGCCTATAATGCCCCTGTTGGTAACAATGGTTTAACCGTAGGTGTGAATGGCAGTTTTCTCCAATATGAAGTTGTATCAAGGGAATTAAATTCCTTACAGTCAAGAGGGTTTTCTAAATCAGTGGGTCTTGAGGGGCGCTATCCTCTTCTGAGAACTAAGCAAACAAATCTATATGCTACTTCTAATCTTGATCATAAAAACTTTAAGAATAAGTCAACTGAGCCAACCGTGAAATATGATGTCAATACTTTTGCTTTAGGGTTTGTTGGAGATCACTTTGATCAATGGATCTTGAATGGCGCACAAAACAATGCTTCCCTGCAATTAGTCCGCGGCAATAATTTAAAAAACACCACGGCTCACATGGTAATTTTACAAAATTAAATTGGTCCTTTAGTCGTAGTCAGTTTTTATTACCCAATTACACCCTTAACTTAAGAACTTCTGGCCAATTTACTGATAAAAATTTAGATTCTTCCCAGAAGTTTTATATTGGTGGCGTAAGCGGTGTGAGAGCATACCCAACTTCTGAAGGATCTGGCAGTTCTGGCTATCTTGCAAGTTTAGAACTCAAGCGTGATTTACCTATGAACTTTGCGATAACCGGCTTTTATGACCTAGGACATGCCAAACAATCAAAAGAAAATCACAATGCGACGCTCGGCCCGAATAGCTTAACTTACAAGGGCTTTGGTGCGCAATTAAGCTGGCAAGGACCTTACCAATCGAGTTTCTCTGGCATTATTGCAAGACGTATTGGGGATAATCCTAATCCTACATCGACAGGTGATGATCAAGACGGCACCAAAAAAACTAACGTCATTTGGGTAAATGGAGCCTTTGTTTTTTAAGTCAATATTATGAGATATAAGTTTAACATTGAAAAATATGTCAAACGCTCACTCCTAATGTTAGTAGTGGGAGTCTCTCATTTGGCTTATGCTGACCCAGCTTCTGATGCGCTACCTCAAGGTGGGGTTGTGACCCAAGGCAATGCTAGCATTGAAAGCGCTGGATCGCCCTCAGCACCTGTTCTTAACATCAATCAAACATCTCAGCGTGCAGTTGTCGATTGGCACTCATTTGATGTGGGATCCGCTTCTACAGTGAATTTTAATCAGCCGAATGCTCAAGCCTCGACACTCAATCGTGTCACAGGTGGTGGTTCGGCTAGTCAAATTTTTGGCAAAATCAACGCCCCAGGTGAAGTGATACTTGTGAACCCTTCAGGCGTTTATATTGGCAAGAATGCAAGTCTCGACGTAGGTTCAATAGCCGCAACATCTCATCATATCTCTGACAAAGATTATATGGATGGCAAGGCTACTTATGATCGAAATGGTGCAACAGGTTCAGTGACAAATGATGGTTCTATCCGCGCTCGTTTTGGTGGATATGTCGCTTTACTTGCCCCTGAAGTAAGAAATAATGGTTTAATCATAGCCCAACAAGGCACGGTCGTGATGGCATCCGGTGAAAAAATTACACTCAATTTTGATCCGAATACACGTCTAGCCTCTATCGCGGCAGATCCTAGTCAAATCAATAGCTTAGTGGAGAATAAACAAGCGGTTGAAGTGCCGGGAGGATTGATCATTATGTCTGCAAGAGTTGCAAATAGCCTTATCCGTGGTGTGATTAATCAGGCAGGCTCACTTTCAACCAGTGACACTGCTCAATTGGTTGCTAAGGGAGGGCGTATTGTTATTGAAGGTAGTCATACAACACTTCAAACCGGATCTGAAACGGTAGCGCGTGGATCATCAAGTGGTGGAAGTGTGGAGATTGCGGGCACTCATGAAGTTAATATCCAAAGTGGAGCAAAAGTCAGTGTTTCAGCGACACAATCAGGCCACGGTGGAGTGATCACAACGCATTCTTTAGGTAAGACAACATTAAATGGTACCTTATTGGCACAAGGTGGCAAGATATCAGGTAATGGTGGTGTCATTAACACAGGCTCAACACTATTGGAAATTGGCAGTTCCGCGAGTGTAAAAGCTGGTAATCGTGGTACAGGTGAGGTTGGGGCATGGCATATTCACGCAACAAGCCTAGATATTAACCATAATAACGATAAGGTTTTATCAGCTGCATTAGATAAAGCGAATATCAATATGAAGCTTGTGAGGAACTACTGTGCTTCTTATGGGGGCTGTGATTTTAACATGACACCAGGTCTCATTTTTGATCCTGGGGCTATGATCAGTAAAAC
>RFPQ01000128.1 GCA_009926035.1 Betaproteobacteria bacterium | reverse complement strand
GGCTCTTCTTATTGTGCCGCTTCTTTAATTTTGATGCATAAAAGAGGCGCCTACAAGGCGCCTCTTTTTATTTAATTATTTTTTAATGTCCTGGCCTGTAAGTTTTTGAAATGCCTCTAAATATTTTTGACTAGTTTTTGTAATAACATCCAATGGTAAAGAAGGGGGTGGGGGTGTTTTATTCCATCCGCTACTTTCTAACCAATCCCTAATAAATTGTTTATCAAAACTTGGTTGAGATGTACCTTCGCGATATTGATCCAAAGGCCAAAAACGAGAAGAGTCCGGCGTTAATATTTCATCAATAAGCACTAAATTATTTTTGTCATCCAAACCGAATTCAAATTTTGTATCCGCAATAATAATGCCTTTTGACAATGCGAAAGCAGATGCTTCTTGATACAACTTAATACTAATTTCTTTAATACGTGATGCAATCTCTTTTCCAATACGAGCTTCACATTCTTCGTATGAGATGTTCTCATCGTGTTGCCCGACCGCTTCCTTACTAGAAGGTGTAAAAATAGGCTCATTTAATTTTGCAGATTCTTTTAAACCTTGTGGAAGTTTTATGCCACATACTATTTGCGTGTTTTGATAATCTTTCCAGCCACTACCTGATAAATAACCCCGAACAATAGCTTCAATAGGAAGTGCTTTTAATTTACGCGCGACAATAGCACGATTTTTCACTTGAGCTACTTCGTTTTCAGATACAACGCTTTCGGGTGTAATGCCTGATAAATGATTTGCAACCACATAAGAAAGTTTTTGAAACCAAAAATCGGCCATTTGTGTAAGCACAAATCCTTTGTAAGGAATAGGCTCATTCATCACAACATCAAATGCTGATAATCGGTCGGTCGTTACAATCAAAAGATGTTTATCATTAATCTCATATATATCTCTCACTTTACCTTTGTGAAGTAAAGGAAGGCTTTTAATGGATGTCCCTATTAATTGAGTGTAAGCCATTAAAATCTTCTTTCTAAAATTTCAATAGCAGGAAGTTTTTTGCCTTCTGCAAACTCTAAAAACGCACCGCCTGCTGTTGAAATATATGAAATATCTTTTGCAACATTAAATTTTTCTATTGCAGCAATCGTATCGCCACCGCCTGCAAGTGAGAATGCTTCAGAATTCGCAATCGCATGTGTCATCGTCTCAGTGCCCTTTGCGAACTGATCAAATTCAAATACCCCAATAGGTCCATTCCATATAATAGTTTTAGCGTTATGAATACATTTCACAATTTCATTTACTGAATTTTTACCTAGATCAAATATCATGTCATCTTTATGAACGTCATTAATATTTTTTGTAATGGCAACCTCATTGACGTCAAACTTTTTACCACAAACAACATCTGAAATAACTGGCAGTGAAGCGCCACGCTTTTCTAGTTTATCGATTATTTTTCTTGCTGCAGGCACTAGATCCTCTTCGCACATGGAACTACCGATTTCAAACCCCATGGCTTTGATAAAAGTATTTGCAATACCACCCCCCACAATAAGCTGATCTACTTTGTCAGATAAGGTATCTAATATGCTTAATTTTGAAGAGACTTTACTTCCACCTACAATGGCAATCATAGGCCTAGAAGGCTCTAATAATGCTTTCTCAAGCGCTTCGAGTTCGGCTGCAAATAGAATGCCTGCACAAGCAATCTTTGCATATTCTGCAATACCGTATGTGGAAGCTTCTTTACGATGAGCTGTTCCAAATGCATCCATCACAAAAATATCTGTCAGTGAGGCATATTTTTTTGCTAATGCCTCATGATTTTTTTTCTCACCCACATTAAATCTACAATTTTCTAAAACTGTTAATTGACCTGGGACAATATCAAAAGGAGAATTAACCCAATCTGAAACAAGATGAACCGCATACTTAAGATGGCTCTCTAAGAAATCAACTACAGGCTTAAGCGAATCCTCGCTAGTATATTTTCCTTCTTCGGGTCTGCCTAAGTGAGACGTCACCATCACACTAGCGCCTTTTTGAAGAGCAAATTCAATAGTAGGAATGGAAGCTAGAATTCTTTTAGGAGAGGTAATTTTTCCATTCTGAATGGGGACATTCAGATCTGAGCGAATAAAAACTCTTTTATCCTTAAGATCTAAATCGACAAGTCTTTTAATATTCATTAAACAACTATTTATTTGGCTGACATCATAGCAATAGCTGTATCAATCATGCGGCAACTAAAAGCCCACTCATTGTCATACCAGCCAAAGACTTTTACAAGCAAACCATCTTTACTTACCTTAGTTAAGTTTGAATCAAAATATGAAGATGCTTCAGTATGATTAAAATCTACCGAAACTAGAGATTCCTCGTTGTAAATTAATATGCCTTTTAGACTTCCTTGATTAGCCGCCTCTTTTAAAATACGATTCACCTCATCTTTGGATGTCGCTTTCTTTGGCGTAA
This sequence comes from Betaproteobacteria bacterium, assembly GCA_009926035.1. Classification (GTDB taxonomy): domain Bacteria; phylum Pseudomonadota; class Gammaproteobacteria; order Burkholderiales; family Methylophilaceae; genus Methylopumilus. Next base: position 789 of record RFPQ01000128.1, on the reverse strand, counting down.
AAGTCAGTTCAACCAATGAAACATTTAATGTTGGAACACGAATAGCAATCCCATCTAGCTTACCTTTTAATTCAGGTATAACCAAACCCACAGCATCTGCTGCGCCTGTTTTTGTTGGAATCATTGAAGTCGTTGCAGAACGAGCTCTTCTTGGATCTTTATGTTGATTGTCATTTAAATATTGGTCGTTTGTATATGAGTGAATCGTTGTCATAAGACCTGTAACAATCCCTAATTTATCATGCAAGGGCTTGACCATTGGAGCCAATCCATTAGTAGTACAAGAGGCATTTGAAACAACTGTATCAGTTGCTTTTAAAATTTGATGGTTGACGCCATACACGATAGTTGCATCTACATCTTTATCGCCAGGTGCAGAAATCAATACTTTCTTAGCGCCTTGTTTCACATGTACGATTGATTTTTCCTTACTCGTAAAAGCGCCCGTACATTCCATGACAACATCTACATTTAATTTGTCCCAAGGCAAATCTTCAGGATTTCTTGTGGTGAAAAATTTAATTACGTCATTGTTGATAATTATTTCATGGTCATTCGTTTTGATGTCGGCATTAAATTTACCGTGTGCACTGTCGTATTTTAATAAATGGGCATTAGATGCTGCATCACCGCGACTCGCATTAATGGCAACCACTTTAATATCTTTACGATTTAATTCATAAATCGCTCTTAATATTAAACGCCCTATTCTTCCAAATCCTGTGATTGCTATCTTGATTGCCATAAAGATTTCCTCAGTAAAAAATAAGGCATCTCAAATTTGAGATG
>RFPQ01000127.1 GCA_009926035.1 Betaproteobacteria bacterium | reverse complement strand
AAGAGACAGCTCAGGGAATGAGTTAGAAAGAAAAGGAATAGATTTAAACGTCGCTAAATTCAAGCGCCCTGAGGATGGGGCATGGGATGTTATAAATCCTAATATATTCTACTTTGCGACCACTGATAAAATTGATGGCGAGAGCGAGATTATTCAGCTAACTTTTAACGACATCAATCATCCAGAGCGAGGCGGCAAAATTAGTGTAATACTAAAAGCCAGAGATATAGGCGCTCAGATGTTTGATAATTTAACTGTCTCAGATAATGGCAAGATTTTAATTAATGAGGATCCGGGCGATCATGAGCATTTAGCATCTGTCTGGGATTTTGACCCAAAGACAAATGTAGCTCAAAAAATTTTTGAGGTGAAACCTGAATATTTTCAGGATAAGAGCCACCCTAATTTCTTGACGATGGACGAAGAGCACTCAGGCATTATAGATATTACACGCCATGTCACTCATGCGCCTTGGTACAAAAAGTCAGAGCGATATTTCTTGGGCACACTGCAAATCCATAAAAAGCTTGATGATCCTGAATTGGTTGAGGGTGGACAGCTTTATTTAATTTCAGGGCCTAAATAGTTTGCATCACAAATTTTACTTACGATTATTTATTTTATTTTTTTTTAATATAAAAGATACATACGCTGCACGTCCGATGATGACGGACGATGCTCGTATTGTAGAGAGCAAAGCCTGCCAACTTGAAGCTTGGTATAAGGACACAAAACAAGTTAAAGAATTGTGGGCATACCCAGCTTGTAATATTGGCACTAATGCTGAGGTCACCATAGGTGGCAGTTACGAGCGAATGAATGGTGAGACTTATTTCGCGAATGAAACCTATCAAATAAAATCTCTTTTTAAAACTTTAGAAGAGAGCCCACTTGCATTTGGTGTAACACTTGGTAATGGACGCGACCCTAAGCGTATCAATAAAAAAATTGTTCAGGATTGGTACTTGAACGTCCCTATCAGTTATCAGTATTCAGATCTTCTAGTGCTTCATACTAATATTGGCTTAACACAATTAGCTGATGAACATCGGCAACAAACGAACTGGGGATTTTCAACAGAGTATAAGTACAGCAATAAGGTTGAACTTATCACTGAAGTTTTTAACCAATCATCAAAATACGCGTACTTCCAGTTTGGCTTACGCTATTGGATTGAGAAGGATCGTGTGCAGATTGATACGACATACGGTAATCGATTTAATCATTTGGGCGAAGATCGAAATATTTCAATCGGCCTTCGCTTAATATCGCTTCCGTTCTTACCCTAAAATTTATCGCATATACCGAACTATATTAATGAGATTTTTAATCTTTTCTTGAAGTTGATCTTGCACATACTCAAATACTTTTTCTTGTTCTTCATAAGATCCCGTTACTAACGCTGGATCTGGAAGTCCCCAGTGAAGGGTTGCAGGATGCCCTGGCCAGATAGGACATGTCTCTCCTTTTGTGTTGTCACATACCGTAATAATAAAATCCATATGAGGAGCGTTAGGATGAGAAAATTCATCCCAGCTCTTCGACCTTAGATTTTCTTTTGGATATTTTAATTTAAGAGCAATTTTTTCTGCAATTGGATGCACTTGACCTCGAGGATGAGAGCCCGCAGAGTAACCTTTAAGAGACCCTTGGCTCATCGTCGTGATCAAGGCTTCTGCTAGGATACTTCTGGCGGAATTTCCGGTGCACAAAAATAGAACATTAATGGGTTTATCAATCATAAAAATGATTACTACCTTTATAAAAAAGATAGTAAATAGAATTTATTTACTTAACGAGTATTAAAAACCAAATGACAGCCGCATTAATGGATGAGGCTAAAAAATACAGCCGCACTTCCAATATCTTTCGCACGTTTTGCAAGCTTATGACGTTTGACTGAAATTCGATCGACCGTAGCTTCAATGGATGAATTTATAAGTTCTACAATAATAATAAGCAAGATGCTGCTGATCATAAGACCTTGCTCAATTGGCGTTCCACCCAAATAGATTGCAAGTGGAATAAGAACTAGACTTAAATAAACCTCCTGCCTAAAGGCATCCTCATGTTTAAATGCCGCAAAAGTGCCAGCGATTGAATAGCCAAATGCATTGATGAGACGACGAAGACCAGTTTTACCCTTGTATGGACTTTTCATAAATGTAGTTAAAAAGTAAGTTAATTACTTTTTCTTTTTTTTGTTTCGATTGAAGTGGTGAAATAGTCGGTTAATTGAAACTGCCCAGATAGCGAAAACATTAAGGGCGTTAGGATCAAGGCTGTGGAGATTGAAATAAACTGCAAGGCCCCAGAGAATTCCTATGAGTGCGTTTATATTTTGCTCTTTAAACATAAAGCTCCTTTGTTTTGTAATTGAATATTTTTTATTTGATAGCTATCAATTTATCATAACTACTTGCTTACTTAATTTTTAGGTAATTCTTTCGCCATTCATCTAAAGCTGAAACTGAATCCTTGTATCGGCCTAGACCTTCATCATCATATTTTATTGTCCAAGGAGCTTCAATTTCCTCCGGTGCCCAGGTGAAATACTTATGCACATCATCCATTTTTTTAAGCTGAATATGGTAATTTGTCATCTCTATTCCTTAGCAAATATTTTTATTATTGAATAGATAATATACGCGCACTTAATTATTTTTTGTGAAATTTAAATAAAGTGAATTCATGATTTTGTAACAAAAATGTCATAATTTTTTGTAAAAATCCAGTGTGATTAAAATACTTATTGCCACAGATTCATTCGATCAAGTGAATGGTGTATCAACCACCTATAGAAGTATACTGAAGTTCTCTAGCCTTCAAACCTTTGTCATCCACCCAGGTATGTTCCGATGGGCAACCTTTAAGGTTTACCCTGAGGCTCAGATTTGTGCCGAGCCTTTTAAGGCTTATAAAAAAATACAATCGATTAAGCCCACGCATATCCACATTGGCACCGAAGGACCTATTGGATTAGCGGCAAGAATTTATTGTAAGCTATACAAAATTCCATATACCACCGGTTATCACACCAAATTTCCCGAGTACCTATGGAAACTTGCTCGCATTCCAAGTCCGATCACTTATTTTTATTTAAAACTTTTTCATCGTGATAGTAAGGCGATCCTTACACCCTCGATCTCATGCAAAAAAGAATTAGAGAAAAAAGGCTTTCATCGAGTGCACGTTTGGACACGAGGAGTAGCAGATACTTTAATTAGCAAAAGTAAGGTATTCAAA
>RFPQ01000126.1 GCA_009926035.1 Betaproteobacteria bacterium | reverse complement strand
CATGCAAAATAGTCAAGAAAGAATAAAGGTTCAGCACCTTGCACTAATATATCGTTGACACTCATAGCAACCAAATCAATTCCAACAGTGTCATGTTTATTTAATTCAAATGCTAATTTAAGTTTTGTACCTACTCCGTCAGTGCCTGAAACCAGAACAGGTTCTTTGTATTTTTTAGGAACTTCAAATAATGAACCAAAACCTCCGATACCCCCTAAAACCTCTGCTCGCATGGTTTTTTTTGCAAAAGGCTTAATTCTTTCAACTAGCTGATCACCTGCCTCAATATCCACCCCTGCATCCCGATAAGTGATCGATTGGGTATCTTTTTTTGTGTCATCTTTATTCAAAAGATTAACTCTCTTTCATTAAACAATTGGGTTAGTCGTTATAATTGAAATTTTAACCGAAATATATTTTAAAGATGTGCATAATTAAGGCTATCTTTATCTAAATAAACTTCCCATTGATATGAAACAAATGCTATTAGCTCTATCTCCAACGCCAAAACAATCTTTTGAAAATTTTGTAGTGGGTCAAAATATTGAAGCAGTTCATACTTTAAAGCAAATCATCTCTCATCAATTACCCATTCAATTTATATATCTATGGGGCAATGAAGGTTCGGGCAAATCTCATTTGGCTCATATTGCATCAGATCATGGATTTGTCATTCATGATGATGTTCATTTACTTGATGAGGCAGGTCAAATCGAATTATTTAATACTTATAATCGATGCAAAGATTCCAAACAAAATATGCTAGTGACAGGACTACACTCTCCCCTCCAAATGAAATTAAGAGAAGATTTAGCAACAAGACTTGCTTGGGGCGTTACTTACGAAGTTATAGGCCTGTCCGATGAAGAAAAAAAACTGGCTCTTTTAAAACATGCAGATGAAAGAGGTATGAAACTGGGTATGGATATTATTGATTATTGCCTAAAATATCTAAAACGGGATATGCCAAATTTATTTTCTATATTAGAGGCTTTGGATCAATGGTCTTTAACTTATAAAAGACCGATCACATTACCATTACTTAAAGAAATTATAGAAGCTAATAAAATTTAGCTTATTGACGAATAAGATAATCAAAGGCACCAAGAGAAGCTTTGGCTCCCTCTCCCATCGCAATAATAATCTGCTTATAAGCTACGGTTGTTACATCGCCTGCAGCAAACAAACCTGGTAATGAAGACTGATTGTGATTATCAATCATAATTTCACCAAACTTTGAAAGATCTACAGTGTTTTTTACAAAGTCAGTATTTGGTAATAATCCAATCTGAATAAAAATACCCTCAAGCTCGATAGTTTTGCTCTCATTTGCTATTCGATCTAGATAAATCATGCCGTTCACCTTATCTTTACCGATCACTTCGGTAGTTTGGGCATTTAATATGACATCTACATTGGATAAACTAAAAAGTCGTTTCTGTAGGATATCGTCAGCTTTGAGTTCAGATGCAAACTCAAAAAGAGTGACATGTCCTACGATATTCGCAAGATCAATTGCAGCCTCAACACCGGAGTTTCCTCCTCCAATCACTGCAACATGTTTTCCTTTGAATAAAGGACCATCACAATGAGGGCAATATGCGACACCCTTACCTTTAAATTCTTTTTCACCGGGAACGTTTAACTCTCTCCATCTTGCTCCAGTTGCAACAATCACTGATCTACTTTTAAGTTTCCCGCCGTTTTCAAGTTCTATTTCAAATAATGAATCCAAATCATTTCTTTGAACGCTTTTTGCGCGTTGCAAATTCATAATATCCACATCATATTCTTTTACATGTTCTTCAAGAGCTGCAACTAATTTTGGGCCTTCAGTTGCTTTTACAGAAATAAAATTTTCTATACCTAAAGTGTCCATCACTTGTCCACCGAAACGCTCGGCAATAATGCCTGTGCGAATACCTTTTCGCGCACTATAAATTGCAGCTGATGCGCCTGCTGGCCCTCCGCCAATGATTAAAACATCATAAGTTTCTTTTTTAGATATTTTTTCAGCTTCTTTTAGGCTTGCGCTTGAATCAATCTTATTTACGATCTCATCAAGCTCCATTCTTCCCTGGCCAAAAAGTTTTCCATTAAGGTAAATGGTTGGCACAGCCATAATTTGTTTCTCTTCAACCTCTTTTTGGAATAATGCACCATCAATCATCACATGAGAAATATTTGGATTAATGATAGACATTGCATTTAATGCCTGAACAACATCAGGACAATTGTGGCAACTTAGTGAAATATATGTTTCAAACTGAAACTTGCCTTCAATATTTTTAATTTGTTCTATTTTTTCAGCCTCTATTTTTAGAGGATATCCGCTGGCTTGAAGAAGCGCTAAAACGAAAGATGTAAATTCATGCCCTGATGGAATGCCTGCGAAAGTAATACCAGAGATTTCCCTTTCCCTATTTACTTCAAAAGAAGGAATTCTTTTTGAAGTGTCAACCTCTTTGCTTAAGGTAATTTTTTCCGACAAAGACTTAACTTCTTCTAGCATCTCTATCATTTCTTTAGATGCTGGATTTTCGTCAACATAAGCCACAAGCTTGATTGGATTAACAAGCCTGGTCATATATTCTTGAAGTTGATTTTTGATTGCTGAGTCTAGAGCCATTATATTTCCTTAAACATTAATCTAATTTAGAAATGCCCAGGCCAAACTATGGCCTGGGATTCATTTTTCTATTTAGATCTTACCTACAAGGTCTAATGATGGAGCAATTGTTTTAGCGCCTTCTTGCCATTTTGCTGGACATACTTGACCTGGATTGTTAGCTACATATTGTGCAGCTTTTAATTTACGTAATGTTTCTTTAACATCGCGCGCAATTGCATTGTCATGTACTTCCATTGTTTTAATTTCTCCTTTTGGATTAATTATGAAAGTACCACGCAATGCTAAGCCTTCTTCTTCAATATGTACTTCAAATGCACGCGTTAGTTGATGCGTAGGATCTCCAATTAATGGAAATTTTGCCTTACCAACAGCAGGTGAAGTCTCGTGCCAAACTTTATGTGAAAAATGTGTATCAGTTGTCACAATGTAAACTTCTGCGCCTACTTTTTGGAATTCTGCATAATGATCAGCTGCATCTTCAACTTCTGTTGGGCAGTTGAATGTAAATGCGGCTGGCATAAAAATAACAACTGACCATTTTCCCTTGAGATTTGCTTCTGTAATGTCAACAAACTTGCCATTATGAAATGCTGTTGCTTTAAACGGTTTTACTTCAGTATTAACTAATGAAGACATCGTTTTCTCCTTCTTTGGTTGGTT
>RFPQ01000125.1 GCA_009926035.1 Betaproteobacteria bacterium | reverse complement strand
CATATTTCTCTTTTAAAGAATCAATCAGTTTGTTTGCGGCTTCTGTTGTATCTATGCGTGTAAAAGTTTTTTCCATAAAAAAGAAAGGCAAGGCTTTAAGCCTTGCCTTTAGTTTTAGATCAATTGAATCTTAAAAGAAACCAAGTTTATTTTCGCTGTAGCTTACTAAAAGATTCTTAGTTTGTTGGTAATGGTCAAGCATCATCTTATGTGTTTCACGACCAATACCTGATTGTTTGTAACCGCCGAATGCCGCATGTGCTGGATAAGCATGGTAACAATTAGTCCAAACGCGACCTGCTTGAATACCTTTACCCATTCTAAATGCACGATTGCCGTTACGTGACCATACACCTGAACCCAAACCGTAGAGTGTATCGTTTGCAATTTCAAGCGCTTCATCTTCATCTTTGAATGTTGTGACAGAGACGACGGGGCCAAAAATTTCCTCTTGGAAAATGCGCATTTTGTTATGACCTTTAAATACAGTAGGTTCAATATAATAGCCATCTGCTAAATCACCGCTTAATTTTTTGCGATTACCACCAATGAGAAGTTGAGCGCCTTCTTCTTGACCAATCTTCATGTAAGACATAATTTTTTCAACTTGCTCGCTCGATGCTTGAGCGCCAATCATGGTAGACATATCGAGTGGATTATCTTGTTTGATAGCTGCAACGCGTTTAAGTGCTCGCTCCATAAACTTATCGTAAATAGATTCTTGGATAAGTGCGCGTGAAGGGCAGGTACATACTTCACCTTGATTGAGAGCAAATAACGTAAAGCCTTCAAGAGCTTTATCAAGGAAGTTGTCGTCTTTATCCATCACATCTTCGAAGAAAATGTTTGGCGATTTTCCACCGAGCTCTAATGTCACCGGAATAAGATTTTGTGAAGCGTATTGCATGATTAATCTACCTGTTGATGTTTCACCTGTGAATGCAATTTTTGCAATACGAGGTGAGCTTGCAAGTGGCTTACCAGCTTCTAATCCAAAACCATTCACAATATTTAACACACCAGGCGGGAGAAGATGACCGACAAGTTCAACAACTACAAGTAATGACGCAGGCGTTTGTTCCGCTGGTTTAATTACAACGCAATTACCAGCTGCAATGGCAGGTGCTAATTTCCAAGCTGCCATAAGAATAGGGAAGTTCCAAGGAATGATTTGTCCAACAACACCGAGAGGCTCATGGAAGTGGTAAGCCATAGTATCGTGATCAATTTCACCGATGCTACCTTCTTGCGCTCTGACGCAGCTTGCAAAATATCTAAAGTGATCAATCGCTAAAGGAATATCAGCATATGTGGTTTCACGAAGCGGCTTACCATTATCAATCGTTTCAGCGATCGCAATCGTTGAAAGATTTTTTTCCATAATGTCAGCAATTTGCATTAAGAGATTAGCGCGTTCAGTAGGACTTTTTTTAGCCCAGCCATCTTTAGCTGCATGAGCTGCATCTAATGCAAGATTGATATCTTTTTCATTTGATCGTGCGACTTCACAAAATACTTTGCCGGTAACTGGTGAAATATTTTCAAAGTATTTGCCGTCTACTGGAGGTACAAATTTTCCGCCAATATAATTGTCATATTTGGCCTTAAATGGATGTTTTACTCCAAGATTATTTAATGTTTCTAAGCCCATAAATCGCCCCTAAGTTAATAGTTAATTAATAATAAATGCTAAATAAATCAATAAGTTATGAAATTATTAAAACGGATGTACTGCGGTAGACGTACGGTAAATAAATTCAATAGGTCAACCTTAATACGACTACGAACTTTAATCAAGAGAGAAAAGATCATTCTTAAAGCGAAGTGAGGCATAAGTTATAATGCCGACTCTTTTCGGAAGGGTGGATGAGCGGTTTAAGTCGCACGCCTGGAAAGCGTGTTTAGGTGAATAACCTAACGCGGGTTCGAATCCCGCCCCTTCCGCCATATTGTCATGATTTATCCTTTAAAGACGAATGCATTGGCTTTATACTATTCGATATTCAATTACCTTTTTATAGCCCATCAAAATCCAATGATCGATGATTACAGAAAAGAAGCCGCTAATCGTTTAAATGAGTGCCTGCCGCCACTTCCTCTGACAGCAAAGCAAACCGCAGAACTCGTCACTTTATTAAAGTCACCCGATACAAAAGATACTCAGACGTTGTTGGAATTATTTTGTCATCGCGTGCCATCGGGTGTTGATCAAGCTGCTTATATTAAAGCTGCTTACCTTACAGATATTGCAAAGGGTATAGAACAATCAAAAATCATTTCACCTAAGTATGCTATTGAATTATTAGGAACCATGGTTGGTGGTTATAACGTTCAATCACTTATTTCTCTTCTAGACTCAGATCTTGCTGATGATGCTGTTAAAGTTTTATCTCATATTATTTTAATTTTTGATGCATTTTACGATGTGAGTGAAAAAGTAAAATCAGGTAACAAAGCCGCAATGAAACTAATGGAGTCATGGGCCAATGGTGATTGGTTTTTGAAAAAATCTGTATTACCGAAAGAAATAAAAGCGCTCGTTTTTAAGGTAGATGGCGAAACAAATACCGATGACTTGTCTCCAGCGCAAGAAGCCTGGTCGAGACCAGATATTCCATTACATGCCAAAGCTATGTTGGTGAATAAAATGCCAAACGGTATCAAAATAATTCAAGACTTAAAAGTAAAACAATTACCAATAGCTTATGTGGGTGATGTTGTAGGTACAGGCTCATCTAGAAAATCAGCAATTAATTCTCTTCAATGGCATATAGGAACTGATATTCCTTTTATTCCAAATAAAAGAACAGGTGGCATTATATTAGGTAATAAGATTGCGCCTATATTTTTTAATACAGCAGAGGATTCAGGCGCACTGCCCATTGAGTGTGATGTAAGTCGAATGAAAACTGGTGATGAAATTACCATTCAACCATTCGAAGGAAAAATTCTAAATAGTAAAAATGAATCGATTGCTACATTTAATTTAATACCATTTACACTTGCAGATGAATATCGCGCGGGCGGCAGAATACCCCTTATTATTGGTCGAGGGTTAACCTCAAAAGCAAGAGAGTTTTTAAAATTATCTCCCAGCACTTTATTTTTAGCGCCTGCACCAGTAGCCTCTTCTAAAAAAGGATTTACGCTTGCGCAAAAAATGGTAGGTCGGGCTTGTGGTTTGCCGCCAGGAATCGGCGTTAGACCTGGCACATACTGTGAGCCAAAAGTTACATCTGTTGGCTCTCAAGATACAACAGGCGCCATGACAAGAGACGAATTAAAAGAATTGGCTTGTCT
>RFPQ01000124.1 GCA_009926035.1 Betaproteobacteria bacterium | reverse complement strand
CAATTCATCCTCAATTTGTTGAATCCAAAGAAACGCTTATGTTTAAGTATCATCAACTACAAAAAGATAAAGTGAGTTAGTTATGCGTGTACTTCACACTATGATTCGTGTCACTGATCTAGATAAATCACTCAATTTCTATACTAATATTTTAGGTATGAAGCTTTTAAGGCGACATGAATATCCTGATGGAAAATTTACATTAGCTTTTGTGGGATTTGGTGATGAAAAAGACCATGCAGTCATTGAGCTTACTTATAACTGGGGTGTGACAACCTATGAAAAAGGCAATGCTTTTGGACATGTTGCAATAGAAGTTGAAGATGCTTACAAGACTTGCGAATTAATTAAAGAAAAAGGCGGGAAAGTGATTCGTGAAGCTGGCGCCATGCAACATGGTTCAACAGTGATTGCTTTTATTGAAGATCCAGATGGTTATAAGGTCGAATTAATCCAAGCTGGCACGTTTTAATTAATCAAACAAGTCCTTCATTTTATCAAGCCAACCTTTTGATTTTGGACTGTGCTTACCTCGATCTAATTGATTAATCTCTTCAAGTTCTTTTAATAATTCTTTTTGTCTGTCTGTGAGTTTTACAGGCGTTTCTATAGAAACATGACAATGTAAATCGCCCGGTGAACTTTGTCTTAAAGGTTTAATACCTTTACCTTTCAATCTAAATACAGCACCTGTTTGAGTTTCTGCAGGTATTTTCATTTTTGCATGACCATCTAAAGTGGGTACTTCTATTTCGCCGCCAAGAGCTGCAGTGGTAAAGCTAATAGGCATTTCACAGTGTAAATTACCGCCATCGCGTTCGAATAAATCATGTTTCTTTAAATGAACAACAACATACAAATCTCCAGGAGGTCCACCATTAATTCCTGACTCACCTTCGCCAGATAAGCGAATGCGATCACCTTCGTCTACACCCGCAGGGATCTTAACGGAAAGTGTTTTATTTTGTTTAACGCGACTAGCCCCATGGCAAGTTGAACATGGTTCTTTGATAATTTTTCCAGTGCCATGACATTTAGGACATGTTTGTTGTACAGAAAAAAATCCTTGCTGCATTCTAACCTGACCATGACCATGGCATGTGTCACAAGAGACTGGTTGTGTACCAGGTTTGGCGCCAGTTCCCTTACATGGTTCACAAGATGTCATGACAGGGATGCGAATTTTTGTTTCAGTGCCTTTTGCAGCATCTTCAAGATTAATTTCCATGTTATAGCGAAGATCAGCCCCTCGATATACATTGGATTTTTGGCCACCACGACCGCCACCAAAAATGTCACCAAAAATGTCACCAAAAGCATCATTAAAGTCTGAAAATCCTCCAGACCCATGACCGCCCATACTAGGATCTACACCTGCATGACCATATTGATCATAACTAGCTCTCTTTTGTGCATCTGAAAGTATTTCATAAGCCTCTTTGGCTTCTTTAAAATTTTCTTCAGCTTTTGGATTGTCAGGATTGCGATCAGGATGAAATTTCATCGCAAGTTTACGATAAGCTTTTTTTATTTCATCTTCTGAAGCGTCACGAGATACACCAAGAATCTCGTAATAATCTTTTTTGGTAGCCATGATATTTTTTCAAAAAACAAAACAACATCAGCATAGCTGATGTTGTTTTAATGATTAAAGTTTATTTGTCTTTTTTGTCTTGCTTAACTTCTTCAAATTCTGCATCCACTACTTCAGCATCAACTGTTTTTTCTTCTTGTTGAGGTGCGCCTCCAGCATTAGGTTGTTGTGCTTGTTGTTCAGCATATATTTTTTCACCTAACTTTTGTGATGCTTCCATTAATTCTTTTGTTTTAGTCTCAATCTCTTCTTTGCTGTCAGATTTTAATGATTCTTCTAAAGACTTTATAGCGGCTTCAATTTTTTCTTTTTCAGCTGCATCTAATTTATCTCCATGATCCGTGATAGATTTTTTCACTGAATGAATCATACCGTCAGCAGAGTTTTTAACATCTACAAGCTCTCGAATTTTACGATCTTCGTCCGCATATTTAACAGCGTCTTCTTCCATTTTCTTAATTTCTTCTTCGCTGAGTCCACTATTCGCTTTAATTGTAATTTTATTTTCTTTGCCAGTAGCTTTATCTTTAGCAGAAACATGCAAGATACCGTTAGCATCAATATCAAAAGTCACTTCAATCTGAGGTGTACCTCTTGGTGCTGGGGGTATATCAGTTAAATTAAATTGACCTAAGCTCTTGTTGCCGGAAGCCACTTCACGCTCACCCTGAAGCACATGAATTGTTACAGCATTTTGATTATCTTCAGCCGTTGAGAATACTTGTGATGCCTTGGTAGGTATCGTTGTATTTTTCTTAATAAGCTTAGTCATAACACTTCCAAGTGTTTCAATACCTAAACTCAATGGTGTGACGTCTAGAAGTAAAACATCTTTAACATCGCCTTGAAGAACGCCACCTTGAATAGCTGCACCTACCGCAACTGCTTCATCTGGATTAACATCTTTTCTAGGCTCTTTACCAAAGATATCTTTTACTTTTTCTTGTACTTTTGGCATACGGCTTTGGCCGCCAACAAGAATAATGTCAGATATATCGCTTCCAGAGACACCAGCATCTTTCATTGCAATCTTACAAGGCTCAATTGTTCTTTCAATCAAATCATCCACAAGAGATTCAAATTTTGCGCGCGTAATTTTTACGACAAGATGCTTTGGACCGCTTGCGTCTGCTGTAATATAAGGTAAATTCACCTCTGTTTGTTGGCTACTTGAAAGCTCAATCTTTGCTTTTTCAGCAGCTTCTTTTAGTCGTTGCTTAGCAAGTAAATCATTTCTTAAATCAAGACCATTTTCTTTTTTAAATTCATCAGCCAAGAAATCAATAAGGCGATTATCAAAGTCTTCCCCACCTAAAAAAGTATCTCCATTCGTAGATAACACTTCAAATTGATGCTCGCCATCAACAGTTGAGATTTCAATAATAGATACATCGAATGTTCCACCGCCTAGATCGTATACAGCAATCTTTCGGTCACCCTCTTGTTTATCTAAACCAAAGGCAAGCGCAGCTGCAGTAGGTTCATTAATGATACGTTTAACCTCAAGGCCTGCAATTCGACCTGCATCTTTAGTAGCTTGACGTTGGCTGTCGTTAAAATAAGCAGGAACAGTAATAACTGCTTCAGTAACTTCTTCACCAAGGTAATCTTCAGCAGTTTTTTTCATCTTACGTAAAACTTCTGCTGAAATTTGAGGAGGGGCCATTTTCTGATCGCGAACTTTTACCCAAGCATCACCATTGTCA
>RFPQ01000123.1 GCA_009926035.1 Betaproteobacteria bacterium | reverse complement strand
CAGTAGCCCATTTTATTTTAAAAACATTTTATAGATAAAAAAAGACCAGCAAGACTTAAAGTCAGCTGGTCTTTTAATTTAATCTAAATTATTTAGATTGTTCCTTTGAAGCCTTTGAACATAAATCTTGATTACTCTTATGAATCATACCAAGTAAGTCCTCAGCCTTTGAGTGCACTTTGCCTAAGTATTGCTCTGCTTCAGTTTGCGATTTGCAAGCAAGTACATAATCCTTGTTGCCGATGGCAATTATGGTTAAATTTTGTAAACGAGAAACCGCTTCTAATTCTTTAATTTTTACTCTAGCGCCAACATACTTAAATGCTAATGCTGATGAAGCAACTAAACCGATAATTGCAACTGCGATTGTTACTGTATTTTTTTTCATTACTTTCCTTAAGTTAATACTTTAAATAATTTGAATGGTGGCCAGGGGCAGAATCGAACTGCCGACACGCGGATTTTCAATCCGCTGCTCTACCGACTGAGCTACCTGGCCATATGGAACTTCACAACAAAAACCGTGAAGAAGCGGAATTATAGCAAAAATAGCCCTTTTTATCTGCCCCCAGGCAGTTATTGGTTAATCCGCAGTTCTATCGGCGTCTAGTCTAGTGAGATCTTGAAATGAGCAATAATGCGACAGCAATTAACAAAAAAGCGAATATTTTATTAAACATATCAGTATTTAATTTGTTATGTATAGATTTAGCAACAACAATACCCGCAATGGATCCAATAAGACAAGAAAGAGCAATATTCCAGTTAATATTTTGCAGAGCTAGGTTACTTGTTAAAACAATAAATAAAGAAATAATTGAAATCGTTGTAAGCGAGGTAGCGATAATTGATTGATGCGAAAGTGAAGATAATTTTCTTAATGCAGGCACAATTATAAATCCACCTCCCACACCTAACATTCCAGATAAAAATCCAGCTAAACTGCCCGATAGCATCATAAAAAGAGAACATTTTTTTGTCCAAATAAAACGTTTGTTATTTGGATTTTGGTCACATGTCATTGTTCCCTTTTGGTTAAGGTCTCCCTTAGACCTTAATGTATTAAATGCTGACCATAATAAAACAATAGAAAATAAAATTGATAGGATGTTATTGCTTGTGTGATGAGCCACCCAAAGACCCATAGCTGAAAAAATAATCCCAAAAATAGACATTAATATTGCTGCACGATATCTAACATGTCCGTGCTTTAAACCTAATATAGCGGAGATGCTAGATGCTGATAATATTGTCATAAGGCCAACAGGGGCAGCTTCTGCAATAGTTAATTGAGTGAAGCTTATGATCAGAGGCACGGATAATATACCTCCTCCTGCGCCCGTCAGACCCATGACTATTCCGAGAAAGAGACCAATTAATAAAAAGATTTCCATGGTTATGTTTTTCTACAGAATTGGTTATATAAAAGATTAATCATTTCAACAGCATGTTTATTTTTGAGTTGATAATAAATAAACTTTCCGTCACGCCTTGTTTGCACGATTTTATTTTTACGAAGAATAGTTAATTGTTGCGATAAGGTTGGTTGTTTGATCTGTGTAGATGCTTCTAATTCTTGGACACACTTTTCTTCTTGAATTAATTGGCACAAAAGAGCCAATCTATCCGCATTAGAAAATACTTTTAGGTATTTTTCCGCTTCTAAGGCGCTTTTCTGCATTCTTGAATAATTAATAGTCTTTATTGTCATTTAAAATGCTTTTATTATATTTTTATATATAATATAATAAATTTAATTAAATTAACACAATTAATGAGTAACAAATGATATTTAGACAACTATTTGAGCCGCTATCATGCACATATACCTATCTTATTGGATGCGAGGAAACGGGAAAAGCTATCTTAATTGATCCTGTAATTGCATCTATGGATCGTGATATTGAAGAACTCAAAAAACTTAATTTGACCCTTGAGTATTCAATTGATACACATATTCATGCTGATCACATCACTAGTTCTTTGCACTTAAAAGAAAAACTTAAAAGTAAAATTGCAAATCCTATAGTGGATAAATTACCATGTTCAGATCTATATCTAGAGGAGGGTAAACCCTTGCAGATAGGAAGTATAAGATTAGAATCTCTCCATACGCCAGGGCATACACCAGGACATTTTGCTTACGTCATTAATAATGCTGTATTGACAGGCGATTCTCTTCTTATTGATGCCTGCGGAAGAACTGATTTTCAGGGGGGAAGCTCTGAACAACTTTACGTCAGTATCCACAAAAAGCTTTTTACTTTGCCAGATGATTATCTTGTATATCCAGGACATGATTATCAGAAAAGATTTGTTTCAACTATAAAACAAGAGAAAACTAGGAATTCAAGGTTAGGTAAGAACAAAACATCACAAGAGTTTGTAGAAATTATGAAAAATCTTAATTTGCCTTATCCAAAATTTATTGATTATGCTGTAAAAGGTAATCAGTTATGTGGCGTGTGTCCTGATGATCTGCCTGAAAACTTGCAAAATTATTGCAAACAAATGACCGAGAGTTATCAAGGCTAAACTAACAAATCAAAATGATTATTACTCAATCGCTTATTGGCGGATCAGTCATTGGTATAGCCGTTTCATTATTATTACTTTTAAATGGGAAAGTATTAGGTGTAAGTGGCATTTTAGGTGGATTATTTAATCTTCCTTTTAGCAAGAACTATTGGAGATTATTTTTTGTAATAGGTCTTCTTATATCGCCTTTTATTTACAACGTTTTTTATCCAATCCCATCTGTTGAAATTACTTCTAATAATCTAATGATTGTCATGGGTGGATTATTAGTTGGTTTTGGAAGTCGATTAGGTTCTGGGTGCACCAGCGGTCACGGAGTATGTGGTGTCGCTAGATTGTCAGTAAGATCTTTAATCGCAACAACGACATTTATCTTATTTGGGGTATTAACAGTCTATGTGATGCAAAAGGTTTTGATATGACTGTATTAATCTCTTTTTTAGTTGGCATTATATTTGGTATGGGTTTAATTATTGCCCAAATGACTAATCCATCAAAAATTATTGGTTTTCTAACTTTAGGTGAAAATTGGGATCCATCTTTATTGTTTGTTATGACATCCGCGGTTTTTATAAGCTTCTTCGCTTTTAATTTTGCTAAACAAAAAAAACAAACATTACTTCATTTAAATTTTGAGATACCTAAGCGCACTGATATTGATTTGCCTTTGATAGCAGGCGCGGCTTTATTTGGAATAGGATGGGGTATTGTAGGCTTATGTCCTGCGCCTGCGATTGTGTCTTTAGCATTTGGTAATTCACA
>RFPQ01000122.1 GCA_009926035.1 Betaproteobacteria bacterium | reverse complement strand
TCACCATGCTATCCATATTGCCAGCAGTGATACCGAAATAAAGATTGGGTTTACCTAATACTTTAAAAGGTTCGGCACTCGACCAATCAGGTTGAGATATGATGCCTACTCGGAATCCTTGATCTTCTAGTAATCGACCTACTAAGGCCATACCAAAACTTGGATGGTCAATATAAGCATCACCTGTGACTAAAATAATATCGCAGCTATCCCAGCCTAATACATCCATTTCTTGGCGTGTCATAGGAAGCATTGGGGCTGTGCCAAAGCGTTTCGCCCAATAAGGACGATATTTATTTATAGCTTTTAGCGAAGATTGAGCAGTCGTTTGCATAGTTGAGCATTTTACTCCGATAAAGCTATTTAACGCTTTATAATTAATTACTTAATATTATTAGTAAGTGAATAAGAGAGTATTTATGCATTTTGAATTGATCGATTTCGCTATCAGCTTATGTTTATTGTTAGGCGCAATCTTATATACATCAGTGGGGCATGCAGGTGCATCAATTTATATTGCCATCATGACCCTATTTAATATTACAAGCGCAGTGATTAAACCGACTGCATTAGTTTTAAATATTTTTATTGCTTCATTTACAAGCTGGCGTTTTATTCGAAAAGGTTTTTTTGATTTTCAAGTTTTATTGCCTATCGCTATGGGCGCCATACCTTTTGCATTTTTAGGTGGTTACATCAATGCGCCGAGTCATATCTATAAATATATCGTTGGAATTATTCTATTAATGTCTGCTATTTCTCTTGTAACCAATCTTTCTAATAAGATCGATAAAAACCTTAAGAAGCCACCGTTTTTATTAGCAATGCTTATTGGTTCATGTATCGGATTTTTAGCAGGATTAACTGGAACAGGAGGGGGTATATTTTTGTCCCCGCTTATATTATTTTTAGGCTGGAGCTCAACCAAGACAACTTCAGGCATTACAGCACTTTTTATTCTCATTAACTCCAGTTTTGGTTTACTTGGAAACTACTCTTCTGTTCAGAATTTACCTGATCAATTACCTCTATTTATTGGAGCTACTTTAGTAGGTGCATTGATTGGTACAACGCTCGGCATAAGATTTTATTCAGCCGATACGATTAAAAAAATATTGGCTTTGGTTTTAGTGATTGCAGGATTTAAATTACTACTGACTTAATTTCTCAGAATGGCAAATGAGATCCTGGGCTAGCTTGAGATAAAACATTCCTAAAGGAGTTTTGAATTCTTTCGAGTGCACTTTTATTTTCAGCTTCAAATCTTAAAACAATGACGGGCGTTGTATTTGATGCGCGCATCAAACCAAACCCATCTTGATATTCAACTCGCAATCCGTCAACTTTAATAATTTCAAGTGCATTATCAAATTGCGCTTCGGTTTGTAATTTTTTAATTAAAGCGTGAGGCTCGCCTTCCTTCATTTTAATTTGAAGTTCAGGCGTGCTAATACTATTAGGTAAGTTATTCAAAACATCAGAAGGATTATCATAACGACTTAATATTTCCAAAAGTCTAACGCCCGCATAAATGCCATCATCAAAACCATACCAACGTTCCTTAAAGAATGTATGGCCGCTCATTTCACCAGCGAGGGCTGCCTTCTCTTCTTTCATTTTAGCTTTAATAAGTGAATGTCCTGTTTTCCACATTAAAGGCTTGCCGCCTTTGTCTTTAATCCATTGAAATAAATTACGTGTTGATTTCACATCAAAGATAATGGTGGCGTTTGGATTACGACTTAATACATCTTCTGCGAATAATAAAAGTTGTCGATCGGGATAAATGATTTGACCATCTTTTGTCACTACACCCAAACGATCGGCATCTCCATCAAATGCAAAACCTAATTCAGCGTCACCTTTTTTAAGATGCGCTATGACATCATTTAGGTTATGAGGCTCAGAAGGATCAGGGTGGTGATTTGGAAACGTCCCATCCACATCGCAGAATAATTCTTCGACAGAGCAGCCAATACTTTCATAAATTTGTCTAGCGTAAGCCCCTGCCACACCATTGCCACAATCAATGATAATTTTCATGGGACGTTTCAAATGAATATGATTTTTGATTGCTTCAATATAGTCATTTGCAATATCATATTTTTTTTCAGATCCTTGGCCTCTATGAAAGTTTTCTTCTTTTATGCGGGTATAAAGTTTCTGTATTGCTTCTGTTGATAAGGTATCGCCTCCTAAAACAATCTTTAAACCATTGTAGTCAGGCGGATTATGACTTCCTGTGACCATGACCCCTGATTGAGTTTTAAGAAAGAACGTAGAAAAATAAACCATGGGCGTTGTGACCATGCCTAGATTAATGACGTTAATACCTGTTTTAAGTATGCCTTTGATGAGTGATTGAGATAATTCTGGGCCTGAAAGCCTGCCATCAAAGCCAATACAAATATCTTTTTGCCCTCGATCCATTGCTTCACTTCCAATAGCTTGACCTATAGTTTTTACAAATGCAGGCGTGAGGGTTTTGCCCACAATGCCACGGATGTCATAGGCTTTAAAAATTTCTTTAGGAAGTAATGCCATGATCTATTCGGACTCTTCAATCCATGCGAGCTGAACGGCTTCTAGAATTTTTTCCCCGCATTTATTAGGGTCATCTTCAAAGCCTTCAAGATCTAAAATCCACTGGTATAAGTCAGTAAACCGAATCGTCTTAGGGTCTATATCAGGATATTTGTCATATAAAGCTTCGGCAATTCTTTGGCTATCAGTCCAATGCATATAAACCTTTCTCTTCAATATAGTCACGAGGATTATAACTTTTAGATTTTATCTAAGATAGAACTTCATTAAGAAAGATAGGTCAGACCCATGATAAAATATCGACTTTTCTGAGACAAAAATCTCTAATCATTTTAAATACATAGCGGAAATAAAGACATGTTTAGCAAAGCTCAAAAATTAAGTATTGTGGATCCAGAAATTGCACTTCAAGTTACTCAAGAAGTGAAGCGACAAGAAGACCATATCGAGCTTATTGCATCTGAAAACTACACAAGCCCAGCGGTGATGGAAGCTCAAGGCTCTCAACTTACAAATAAATATGCAGAAGGTTATATTGGTAAACGATTTTATGGCGGTTGCGAATTTGTAGATAACGTTGAACAAATTGCAATCGATCGCCTGAAGCAATTATATGGTGCTGAATATGTGAATTTGCAGCCACACTCAGGTAGCCAAGCGAATCAAGCTGTGTATTTTTCAATACTTAAACCTGGCGATACGATCATGGGTATGAACTTAGGACATGGCGGTCATTTAACCCATGGTTCCCCTGCAAATCTATCAGGCAAACTTTTTAAAATCGTACCTTATGGATTGAATGCTAATGAA
>RFPQ01000121.1 GCA_009926035.1 Betaproteobacteria bacterium | reverse complement strand
CTTGAAAAGCTTTGAAAATGTTTCATGAGTGATAAGTATGCGAACCAGTGATTAGGATCGCTTGCAAAAAAACGCTCCATAATCATTAATGCAAAAAGCGAAATGAAACTTAATATTGCAGCAATAATAGGTTGTTGAGTTAAGCTTGAAAAATAAATACCGAGCGCCGAAAAACTAGCTACAAGAAGCCAAAGGCCTATCGAGTTTGCAATGAGATATCCAAAGTCTATATCTGCCCAAATATTAAGTGTTGTGAGCATAAGAAAAATATAAAAAACAAGAATGCTTAAAAAAACAATTAAGCCTACAAATTTTCCTAGAACTATTTCAGTAAGTGAAATGGGTGCGCTGAATAAAAATGGTAAGGTTTGACTTCGTCTTTCTTCGCTAATAAGTCGCATTGTGAGAAGAGGAACTGCAAAAAGCATAATAAAAGAAGCAATACTATAAACTGTTTGCCCAACAAATATAGTGACGCCTACACGCTCAGCTGGTCTAATCGCACCTGACATTACCTCAAAGTAATTGTTAACACCTGTAAGGTAATAACTTCCAAATGCCATCATAAGAAGCGCGAGAATAATCCATCCCATTGGGGACGCAAACAAACTTTTAAGCTCTTTTCTTGCAATATTTAAAATCATTTTTAGTTGCCACTCATATGTGTTTAATTTTTTTGTTTCTTTTCAGTTAATTGTACAAAAACATCTTCAAGGCTTGTTTGATCAGGGGCAATTTGATAAAGATCCCAACGATTTTTCACTGACAATTTCACAATAGCCTCTGATGGTGATTGTTTGCTTTTAAAATGTATGCGATACATACCTGCTTCAACTTTTTCAACCTTAGTCACACCTTCGACATCTTTCAATGCTGACAAAGGAGGCGCTTTTGAAAAACCTACCAAAAGTTTATTGCCTTGTCGATGTTGTTTCAATTCGTCAATAGAGCCGTGAAATACTAAATTGCCCTTATCAATAATCTGCACACGATCACAAACCATCTCAACTTCAGGAAGAATATGTGTGGACAAAATAACGCTATGCTTTTGGCCTATTTCCCGAATAAGAGATCTAATTTCTCTAATTTGAATCGGGTCAAGGCCTACTGTTGGCTCATCTAAAATCACAACTAATGGATTATGAATAATAGCTTGAGCGATAGCTACACGCTGTTGATAACCGTTAGATAAGTTTTCAATTAATCGCTTGCTCATATGACTTAAACCGCATTTTTCTTTTGCGATATCTACAGATTTTTTGATTTGCTTGCTAGGTACTTTGTGAAGACGAGCAGCAATAGTTAAAAACTCATCAACCGTAAGTTCTTTATATATGGGACGCATTTCAGGCAAATAGCCAATCAGTGCTTTTGCTTCTTTAGGATTTTCGATCATGTCGATTCCACAAATTTTTACCGTACCAATCGAAGGAGCCAAATTACCTGTGAGCATGCGCATGGTAGTAGATTTGCCAGCGCCATTCGGCCCCAAAAAGCCCAAAACTTCGCCTTTTTCTAGGTGAAAACTTACATTTTTAACGGCTTCACGGCCACCAAAAAGACGTGTCAGCTCAATAGCTTCTAGGGTTAAATTCGACATAGATGTTTTTTTGAATTTTTATTGAAAAAATGAATCATAGATTATACATATTAAAAATATTGTTTTGGTTATTAACCATCACATCATTGTTATCAGACTAATTATCAGCCAAATTAGTTTAAACTATTTGTAGAAATCAAATCTCAGGAAACTTTATGCATCTACTTCGAATATTCGCACTTTTAACTCTTCTATTACTTGGTGTTATAGCTAATGCTAAACCTGATCCGTCTAGCTCTATTGATAATTATACCAATCCCGATCTTGTTTTTAAGCTCTTGTTAGCTGAAATTGCCTCTCAGCGCGGCGAACTTAATCTTGCTAGCGAACTTTTTTTAGATTTAGCAAAGCAAACAGATAATGCACTTTTGGCAGAGCGTGCAACCAGACTGACTAGCTATACAAGAAATGGTGCAATAGCCTTAGAGGCTTCTAAAATTTGGAACGAACTTAATAAAGACTCTATTGATGCGCAACAAGCGCTCAGTGAGATTCTAATTGCAAATAACAAACTTAATGAAGCTAAGCCAATTCTTCAAAAACTTCTGCTAAAAGAAAAAACAAGAGCGAGTGGTTTTTTGTATTTAAATAGTTTGCTCTCGAGAGTGTCCGATAAAAAAGCCGTTTTGACTCTTGTCGCAGATTTAGCGAAGCCCTATCCTAAATTAGCCGAAGCGCATTTTGCGGTAGCACATGCGGCCTGGTTAATCAAAGATCTAAAAACATACGAAAAAGAACTGGCGTCTATAAATCAAATCAAGCCAGATTGGGAGATGCCTATTTTATTTAAAGGGCAAATCTTAGGAAAGAGCTCTTGCTTTTTATATTGAATTTTTAAACAAATATCCGAAGTCAAGTGAGGTAAGGCTCGAATATGCAAAATTACTTACTAATGGTCGAAAGTTTAACGAAGCAAAAACTGAATTTATCAAACTTGTAAATACTGCTAATAGTTCAGCAGAAATTACAATCGCAGTGGGTTTATTATCAGTAGAACTTGAAGATTACGATCTTGCGGAAAAATATTTCCTTCAAAGCCTAAAAAGAAATCCCAAAGATAAAGATCAAATATTTATTTATCTTGCAAAGATAGCAGACAAAAAAAATCAAAGTGAAGCAGCGATCACTTGGCTCAATAAAATTAACAATGGGCCTCGCTTTATTGAATCAAAATTAATCACGGCAGAAATTATTGCAAGAAAAGAATCTGTTGACAAAGCCTTAGAGTTTTTAAACGGACTCAAAGCGAATTCACCTGAGGAAAAATTAAGCCTTGTTCAATCAAAGGCATCATATCTCACCAGGTCTAATCGCCACCAAGAAGCTTTTCATCTTATGCAAAATGAGGCATCGAACTTCCCTCATTCACCTGAATTTAAATTTGATTATGCGCTTCTAGCCGACAAGTTAAATAATTATGACTTAATGGAAAAACTTTTAAGGGAGGCTATTAAAATCAAACCTGACTATGCTGTTGCTTACAATGCCCTTGGATATTCATATGCGGATCGTAATATCAATTTAGAAGACGCTAAAAAATATATTGAAATTGCTTTATCAATAGCACCTAACAATCATTATATTTTAGATAGCATGGGCTGGTTATATTATAGATTAGGCAAATTAGATTCAGCGCTTTCATTTATTCAAAAAGCATACGACGTGCAACCTGATCCTGAAATTGCAGCCCACCTAGGTGAAATTTTATGGGCTCAGGGAAGAAAAAAAGAAGCAAATGATATTTGGGATATTTCACTTCAATCATTTCCTGATAATGAAATTTTGAAAGAAACGCTTAAAAGGCTTCATTAATT